>NZ_JAAGPM010000098.1:0-30182 GCF_017104865.1 Burkholderia sp. Ac-20349 | reverse complement strand
GCGCTGATGTCGTCGCTCGACGCTTTGCTGCAGCAAAGCGGGACATGAGCGCAATCTTCAGGTCGCCCCGCCACGCCCGCGCGATTCGCGCGGCTTACGAAGCGGCGCTGTCGCACTGGCCGGCCGGTCATCAGGTTGTCATCGTCTGCGGCGAAACCGGCTCGGGCAAGACCACGCAGCTGCCGAAGATCTGCCTCGATCTCGGCCGCGGCCTCGGCGCCGGCGGCACCGGCCTGATCGGCCATACGCAGCCGCGCCGCCTCGCGGCGTCGTCCACCGGCCGCCGGATTGCCGAGGAACTCGGCACGCCGTTCGGCGAAGTGGTCGGCTACAAGGTGCGCTTTACCGACAATCTCGCGCCGGGCGCGTCCGTGAAGCTGATGACGGACGGGATCCTGCTCGCCGAGACGCAGACCGACCCGTTGCTGAAGGCGTACGACACGCTGATCATCGACGAGGCGCACGAACGCAGCCTGAACATCGACTTCCTGCTCGGCTACCTGAAGGAAATCCTGCCGAGGCGGCCGGACCTGAAGCTGATCGTCACGTCCGCGACGATCGACGCCGATCGCTTCGCGCGCCATTTCGGCACCGACGAGCGCCCGGCGCCCGTGATCGAGGTGAGCGGGCGGCTGTATCCGGTCGAGATGCGCTACCGGCCCGTGGCCGAGGATCGCCCGGCCGTGAAGAACGCGGAAGGCACGGGCGGCCGCGATCGCGTGAAGACCGCGCGCGAAGCCGAGCGCGACCTGATGGACGCGATCGTCGACGCGGTCGACGAGCTGTGCCGCGAAGGCCCCGGCGACGTGCTGGTGTTCCTGCCCGGCGAGCGCGAGATCCGCGAAGCGGCCGAGGCGCTGCGCAAGCACCATCCGCCGCACACCGAGATCCTGCCGCTGTTCGCGCGGCTCTCGGCGGCCGATCAGGACAAGGTGTTCAAGGCGTCGAACGCGCGCCGGATCGTGCTCGCGACCAACGTGGCCGAGACCTCGCTGACGGTGCCGGGCATCCGCTACGTCGTCGATACGGGCCTCGCGCGCGTGAAACGCTATTCGTACCGGAACAAGGTCGAGCAGCTGCAGGTCGAGTCGATCTCGCAGGCCGCCGCGAACCAGCGCGCGGGCCGCTGCGGCCGCGTGGCCGACGGCGTCTGCATCCGCTTGTACGAGGAAAGCGACTACCAGGCGCGCGCGCGCTTCACCGATCCGGAAATCCTGCGCTCGTCGCTCGCGTCGGTGATCCTGCGGATGAAATCGCTGCACCTGACGGCGATCGAATCGTTCCCGTTCCTCGAACCGCCGCCCGGCCGCGCGATCGCGGACGGCTACCAGTTGCTCAACGAGCTCGGCGCGGTCGACGACGACAACGCGCTGACGCCGCTCGGCCGCGAACTCGCGCGGCTGCCGCTCGACCCGCGCGTCGGCCGGATGATTCTCGCCGCGCGCGACCAGCAGTCGCTGCGCGAGGTACTGATCATCGCGAGCGCGCTGTCCGTGCAGGATCCGCGCGACCGCCCGATCGAGGCGCAGGAGCAGGCCGACCAGGCGCACCGCCGGTTCGCCGACGAGCGTTCCGAATTCCTGCAGTGGCTGAAGATCTGGGCGTGGTTCGAAGAGGCGGTTGCGCACAAGAAGTCGAACCGCCAGCTCGTTGACGCGTGCCGGCAGAACTTCCTGTCGCACCTGCGGCTGCGCGAGTGGCGCGACGTCCATTCGCAGCTGCTGACCGTGGTGCGCGAGCACGGCTGGCGGCTGAACGAAGTCGAGGCGACCTACGAACAGGTCCATCTGGCCCTGTTGACGGGCCTGCTCGGCAACCTCGGCCTGAAGGCCGACGACGATCCGCACTATCTCGGCGCGCGCGGGATCAAGTTCTATCTGTGGCCGGGCTCGGTGCTCGCGAAGAAGGCCGGCCGCTGGGTGATGGCGGCCGAACTCGTCGAGACGAGCCGGCTGTACGCGCGTTGCCTCGCGAAGATCGAGCCCGAATGGGTCGAGAAGATCGGCGCGCACCTGCTGAAGAAATCGCTGTCCGAGCCGCACTGGGAAAAGCGCCCGGCGCAGGTCAGCGCGTACGAGCGCGCGACGCTGTACGGGCTGCCGATCTACCACCGCCGGCGCGTCGCGTTCGGCAAGCAGGATCCGTCGCGGGCGCGCGAGCTGTTCATCCGCGGCGCGCTGGTTGAGGGCGAGTTCGACACGAAGCTCGCGTTCTTCGCGCACAACCGCAAGCTGCTCACCGACATCGAGCAGCTCGAGCACAAGTCGCGCCGGCAGGACGTGCTGGTCGACGACGAGCTGATCTATGCGTACTACGACCAGGCGATTCCGGAAGGGATTCACACGGGCGCCGCATTCGAGCGCTGGTATCGCGACGAGGTGAAGAAGGGCGGCCAGCCCGAGGACAAGCTGCGGCTGCTGTACCTGTCGCGCGACGACCTGATGCGCCACGAGGCCGCCGGCGTGACGACCGAGCTGTTCCCGAAGCGCGCGACGATGGCCGGCGTCGAGATGGCGCTCACGTATCACTTCGAGCCCGGCACGCCGCGCGACGGCGTGACGCTCGCGGTGCCGTTGTACGCGCTGAACCAGGTCGACGCGCGCCGCTGCGAGTGGCTCGTGCCGGGGATGCTGAAGGAAAAGGTGCAGCTGCTGCTGAAGTCGCTGCCGCAGAAGCTGCGCCGGCACTGCGTGCCGCTGCCAGAGTACGCGGCCGGCTTCGTCGAGCGGATGGGGCGCGAGCGGTTCGGCGCGGGCGGGCTCGTCGAGGCGCTGATCGCCGACGTGCGCGGCGAGACGCAAATCGCGATGAAAACGGCCGACTTCAAGCTCGAGACGCTGCCCGCGCACCTGTTCATGAACTTCAAGGTGATCGACGAGCACGGCCGCCAGCTCGCGATGGGGCGCAATCTCGCGCAGCTTCGCCAGGAGCTGGGCGCGCAGGCGCAGCAGCAGTTCCAGAAGATCGCGGCGGCGTCGACGATCGCGGCCGGCGGCGATGCCGATGACGGCCAGGCCATCGGCCAGGCGCCGGCCACGGCCGTCACGGCTGGCGCCGCCGGCCGCAACGCGAAGGCCGGCAAGGGGGCGGCGCCGCAGACGGCCGCTCCGGCGGAAGCCGGCGCGACCGCGCTGTACGAGAACCTGACGACGTGGAATTTCGGCAAGCTGCCCGAGCTGCTGGAAATCCGCCGGCGCGGCCAGACGCTGTACGGCTACCCGGCGCTCGTCGATCGCGGTACGCATTGCGACGTCGAGGTGTTCGATTCGCCGGAGGAGGCCGCGCGCATCCACCGGGCTGGCCTGCGGCGGCTGTTCGCGCTGCAGCTGAAGGAGCCGATCAAGTTCCTCGAGAAGAACCTGCCGGGCCTGCACGAGATGGCGATGCAGTACATGTCGCTCGGCACGCAGGACGAGCTGCGCGACCAGTTGATCGACACGGCGCTCGACCGCGCGTGCCTGCAGGACCCGCTGCCCGACGACGACGCGAGCTTCCACGCGCGCCGCGACGAGGGCCGGAGCCGCCTGAACCTGCTCGCGCAGGAAATCGCGCGGCTGGTCGGGCAGATCCTGGCCGAATACGCGGGGCTCGTGAAGAAGCTCGCGCAGGCGAAGCCGTTCGCGCAGGCCCATGCGGACCTGCAGCAGCAGCTCGCCGCGCTGGTCGGCAAGCGCTTCGTGATCGACACGCCCTATGCGCAACTGGCGCACTTCCCGCGCTACCTGAAGGGCATCGCGCTGCGGATCGACAAGCTGAAGGCCGATCCGGCACGCGACGCGAAGCAGTCGGCCGACCTGCTGCCGCTGGCCCAGCAATACCAGCGCGCGGTGTCGCAGCGCGGCGGCGTCGCCGATGCGCGGCTCGCGGAATTCCGCTGGCTGCTCGAGGAACTGCGGATTTCGCTGTTCGCGCAGGAACTGCGCACGCCGATGCCTGTCTCTGTCAAGCGTCTGCACAAGGTCTGGGAGTCGATGCAGCGCTAGCGCAACATCGGTTTTCCGGGCCCGCACCGGCGGCCGGCCCCGGCCGGCCGCGCGGCGCTTGCCGCGCCGGCCGACAGGGCCGCCGCGGCGTGCGTCGAAGTGGCGCAAAGCCGGCTTCGGTCAACCGGCCGGGCCGGTTGAACGTTTTACAATGACGGTTGTTCCACGACGTGAGTCTTCATGCGCACTTTCCTTTCCCTCGGCCGCACGCTCGCGCTGGCCGCCGCCGTGCTGGCGCCCGCCGCACACGCGAATAACGTGATCATCCTCAATTCGGCCGAAGCGACGCTTTCCCTGATTGACCAGCAGACCCGCCAGGTCGTCGGCACGATGCCGACCGGCAAGGAACCGCACCACCTGATGGCGACGCCCGACAATTCGTCGCTGATCGTTGCAAATTCGGTCTCGAACAGTCTGATGTTCCTCGATCCGAAGACGGGCAAGCTGCAGCGCACCGTCGAAGGGATCGACGATCCTTACCAGCTCGGCTTCTCGCCCGACCGCAAGTGGTTCGCGGCCGCCGGCCTGCGCCTCGACCGCGTCGACATCTACGGCTACGACGGCCGCGACCTGAAGCTCGTGAAGCGCGTGCCGCTGGAAGTGATGCCGAGCCACCTCGCGTTCACGAAGGACAGCAAGACGCTGCTCGTGTCGCTGCAGGTCTCCGGCGAGATCGCGGCGATCGACCTGCCGACGCAGACGGTCAAGTGGAAGATGAAGGTCGGCAAGGTGCCGGCCGGCCTGTGGCTCACGCCGGACGACAAATACCTGCTCGTCGGCATGACCGGCGCGGATTACGTCGCGGTGGTCGACTGGCGCAACCAGAAGGTCGTCAAGCAGATCTACACCGGCAAGGGCGCGCACAACTTCCGCTCGCTCGCCGACGGCACGCACGTCGCGGTGACGAACCGGGTCGCGAACACGATCAGCATCATCGACGAGAACACGCTCACCAACGTCGGCGACATCACCGGCCTGCTGCCGGGCCCGGACGACATGGAGCTGTCCGCCGACAAGAAGACGCTGTGGGTGACGTTCCGCTTCGCGAAGAAGGTCGGGATCATCGACCTGGCGTCGCGCAAGCTGGTGCAGACGATTGCCGTCGGCCGCTCGCCGCACGGCATCTATTTCTACGACCGCGCGCCGTGGCGCGCCGCGAACGGCGCGTGACGGGCGGGGGAGAGCGATGCTGCACCTGATCGATGCATTCGTATCGGATATCCAGACCTGGCTGTACGTCGACGTCGTGCAGCCGCTCCTCTTCAAGTTCAACCTGATGGACTATGACGAGGACACCTACGACGCGCTGTACTGGGTGATCGTCGGCGCGCTGCAGATGGTGCTGATGTTCGTGCTGCTGCGCCCGCTCGAGGCGCTGCTGCCCGTCGAGCGCTGGACGAACCGCCGTGCCGTGCGGGTCGACGTGATCTACACGGCGATCGCGAAGCTCGGCATCTACTCGCTGTTCTTCTTCTTCGCGCTGCAGCCGCTGTTCGACAACTTCCAGGCGTGGCTGCGCCTGCATGGCGTCGCGAACCTCAACCTCGACTACCTGTGGCCGGGCGTGACCTCGAAGCCGATCGTCACGTTCGCGATCTATCTCGTCGTGCTCGATTTCGCCGGCTACTGGTATCACCGCTGGCAGCACAAGTTCGGTATCTGGTGGGAGCTGCACGCGGTGCATCACAGCCAGCGCCAGATGTCGCTGTGGTGCGACGACCGCAACCACGTGCTCGACGACGTGATCCAGTCGTGCTTCTTCGCGGCGATCGCGCTCGTGATCGGCGTGACGCCGTCGCAGTTCGTCGTGCTGACCGCGTTCACCAACTTCATGCAGAGCATTCAGCACACGAATGCGCGGCTGCCGTTCGGCTGGCTCGGCGAGCGCCTGCTCGTGAGCCCGATCTTCCACCGGCGCCACCACGCGGTCGGCTACGGCCACGAAGGCACGAAGTACGGCTGCAACTTCGGCGTGCTGTTTCCGTGGTGGGACATGATGTTCGGCACCGCGTCGTGGAACCGCACGGTCGAGCCGACCGGCATCCGCGACCAGGTCGAGGGCGTGTCCTACGGCGAAGGCTTCTGGGCGCAGCACGGCCTCGCGTTCGTGCGGATCTTCCGGCGCCTGTTCCCCGCCAAGCGCGGCGCGGCATCGGCCTGATCCGGCCATTCCCACGTTGAGCGGCTCCCTCACGCGGCCCGCATGTGCTTTGGCGCATGCGGGCCGCGTGGTTTATCCTTTCCCCGTTTTTCTCCGTCGATACAGGCTCGCATGAACGACTTGCTGCGTTCCTTCGTCCGGGCATTGGCGAGCGCACTGCATCCGCGCATGCTGTGGCTCACCCTGATGCCGTTTCTCGTCTCGGCCGTCCTGTGGGGCGTCGTGCTGTGGTTCTCGTGGCAATCGCTGCTGGACCTCGCGCGCGGCGCGCTCGACGGCTTCGTGCTGACCGCCATGCTGTATCGCGCGTTCGACGCGATCGGCATGTCGCAGCTGCATGCGGTCGTCGCGCCGTTCGTGGTCGTGTCGCTCGCGATCCCGCTGATCGTGCTGACCGTGCTGCTGCTGATCGCGACGATTTCGATGCCGGTCGTGATCAAGCACCTGTCGAACCGGCAGTTCGCGGCGCTCGAGTCGAAGCGCGGCGGCACCTTCTTCGGCAGCGTGTTCAATTCGCTGGGCGCGGCGATCGCCGGTGTGATCGTGCTCGTCGTCACCATTCCGCTGTGGCTGATTCCGCCGTTCTTCGCGCTGCTGCCGCCCGTGATCTGGGGCTGGCTCACGTATCGCGTGATGACCTACGACGCGCTTGCACAGCACGCGAGCCGCGACGAGCGCCGGGCGCTGATCCGCCAGCACCGCTGGCCGCTGATCGGCATCGGCGTCGCGACCGGGCTGCTCGGCACCGTGCCGACCTTCGTGTGGGTATCGTCGGTCTGGATGATGGTGCTGTTTCCGTTCGTCGCGGCGGCCATGATCTGGGTTTACGCTTTCATCCTCGTCTTCTCGGCGCTGTGGTTCGGGCATTACTGCCTGCGCGCGCTGGAGGACCTGCGTGCGAGTTCGCGCGCCACCGCAATCGACATGGGGCAGGCATGAGCATCGGCATCATCATCATCGGCGACGAAATCCTTTCGGGCCGCCGGCAGGACAAGCATCTGGCGAAGGTCATCGAGCTGCTCGGCGCGCGCGGCCTCGCGCTCGACTGGGCCGAATACGTCGGCGACGATCCGGCACGCATTACCGCGACCCTCGCGCGCGCGATCGCATCCGGCGACGTCGTGTTCTCGACGGGCGGGATCGGCGCGACCCCGGACGACCACACGCGCCAATGCGCGGCTGCCGCGCTTGGCGTGCCGCTCGAGCTGCATCCGGACGCGAAGGTGCTGATTTCGGAGCGGATTCGCGAAACGCACGCCGATCCGGCCACGCCGGTCGATTTCGAGTCGCCGGAGAACCAGCACCGCTTCAACATGGGCGTGTTCCCGGTGGGCGCGACGATCATCCCGAACGGCTACAACCGGATTCCCGGTTTCTCGGTCGGCGACCTGCACTTCGTGCCGGGCTTCCCGGTGATGGCGTGGCCGATGATCGAATGGGTGCTCGATACGAAGTACGCGCACCTGCATCACGCGACGCCGCATGCGGAGCGCTCGCTGTACGTGTTCGAGCTGCCGGAATCGACGCTCACGCCGCTGATGGAGCGCATCGAGCGCGATTTCCCGGGCGTGCGCGTGTTCAGCCTGCCGAGCGTCGGCGATGCGGAGCGCGGCGGGATCTACGCGCGCCGTCACATCGACCTCGGCGTGAAGGGCGAACCGGAAGCGGTCGCGGCCGCGTATGTGAAGCTGCGCGAAGGCGTGCACCTGCTCGGCGGCGACGTCGTCGAACCCGATACGCCGCGCGCCTGAGCGGCCCGCCAGGCGGCCGCACAAAAGCCACGGGCCGCGCAACGCGGCCCGTCATCGGCATGTCATCACCCGGCTCGACGATGAGGTTGTCGTCACCGGCGGGAGCGGTGTGCCGTCAGGCGCCGATCCACGGCAGTTTCCGGAAGCACCAGCCTTCGACCGTCTTGCGGTGGCCTTCGGCGTCCTTCGCGCCCTCGAAGCCTTCGAGCAGGTCGAACGCCTTCGTGAAGCCGGCCTGCGTGGAGGCGACTGCGGCGAGCTTCGAGCGCGCGGCACTGCGGCACAGGAACAGGATGGGCGTATCGGCCGGGAGGGCCGCCTTCAGTTCGTTGACGAATTCGGCGTTCGGCACGCCGCCCGGGTAGCGCGTCCATTCGAGGTGCAGGTACTGGCCGTCGCCGACGAGCGGGCGGCCGATCCAGTCGAGTTCCGCGCGGGTGCGCACGTCGACGAGGCGCGCTGACGGGTCGAGCTGCAGCAGTTCGAAGGCCTCGGCCGGCAGCAGCGCCCCGGCGTAGTTGAGCGCGCCTTGTGCGCGGCGTTCGTCGGCCTTCGCGTAAAGCTGGTCGAGCGTACTCATGGCAGGGAGTCTCCTATCGGTCAAACGAACATTCTAGCGCGGCGTCGCGGCACGGATGTCCGCGTGGGGCACGGTGCGCGCACCGCACACGCGTTCACCAAAAGAGTGCAGAATGGCGCGCATGCACCAGAATGACTCCGTGGGCGCGGCACACTGCGATGATTGCACCATCGCGGTGCCTCTGGCCGGCGGGCGGTGCGAAGCCGGGCCCCGGAATTGCGCAGCACAGCCCCGTCGCGACGAGCGTTGGCGCGATTCGCGCCAATCTCGCGCATAGGTGGCACGGAAGCTGCTTTATAGGATTCGGTCGAATCGGGGCGCGCTGCGCCAAAGCAAGACCCCGGTCAGCTCGATAAACGAGGCGGTTCCCAGTCCGCCGGAATTGTTCAATCAGGAGAAGAGGTTATGAGTAAAACCGTCGCCGACGTCATGCAGCTCGTGAAGGACGAGGACGTCAAGTTTGTCGATTTCCGCTTCACGGATACGCGCGGCAAGGAACAGCACGTGTCGGTGCCGGTTTCGGCGTTTGACGAAGACAAGTTCGAAAGCGGCCATGCATTCGACGGCTCGTCGATCGCCGGCTGGAAGGGCATCGAGGCGTCGGACATGCTGCTCATGCCGGACCCGAACGCAGCCTTCATCGACCCGTTCTATGAAGAGTCGACCCTGGTGCTGACCTGCGACGTGGTCGAGCCGGCCGACGGCAAGGGCTACGAGCGCGACCCGCGTTCGCTCGCGAAGCGCGCGGAAGCGTACCTGAAGAGCACGGGCATCGGCGACACGGCTTTCTTCGGTCCGGAACCGGAATTCTTCATTTTCGACTCGGTCCAGTGGAGCACGGACATGTCGGGTTGCTTCGTGAAGATCAACTCGGAAGAAGCACCGTGGTCGTCGGCCAAGGAATTCGAAGGCGGCAACACGGGCCACCGTCCGGGCACGAAGGGCGGCTACTTCCCGGTCGCACCGGTCGACACGTTCCAGGACATGCGTTCGGAAATGTGCCTGCTGCTCGAACAGCTCGGCATCCCGGTCGAAGTGCACCACCACGAAGTGGCGGGCCAGGGCCAGAACGAAATCGGCACGAAGTTCTCGACGCTGGTCGAGCGCGCCGACTGGACGCAATGGTCGAAGTACATCATCCACAACGTCGCGCACTCGTATGGCAAGACGGCGACGTTCATGCCGAAGCCGATCGTCGGCGACAACGGTTCGGGCATGCACGTTCACCAGTCGATCTGGAAGGACGGCCAGAACCTGTTCGCGGGTAACGGCTACGCCGGCCTGTCGGAACTGGCGCTGTTCTACATCGGCGGCATCATCAAGCACGCCCGTGCACTGAACGCGATCACGAACCCGACGACGAACTCGTACAAGCGTCTGGTCCCGCACTTCGAAGCACCGGTCAAGCTCGCTTACTCGGCGCGCAACCGTTCGGCATCGATCCGCATTCCGCACGTGTCGAACCCGAAGGGCCGCCGTATCGAAACGCGCTTCCCGGATCCGATGGCGAACCCGTACCTGTTGTTCTCGGCACTGATGATGGCAGGCCTCGACGGGATCCAGAACAAGATCCATCCGGGCGAAGCCGCGGACAAGAACCTGTACGACCTGCCGCCGGAAGAGGATGCAAAGATCCCGACCGTCTGCGCAGGCCTCGACCAGGCACTGGAAGCGCTCGACAAGGATCGCGAGTTCCTGACCCGTGGCGGCGTGTTCACGGACAGCATGCTCGACGCGTACCTTGCGCTGAAGGAGCAGGAGCTGGCGAAGTTCCGCATGACGACGCACCCGATCGAGTTCGAGATGTACTACTCGCTGTAATCGGCGATGGCGCTTCGATTCAGCGCCGTCATGCCGGTTCGTTCCCGTCGCGCGGCCAGCGGCGGGAACCGCGGAGTCTGAAAGGGGCGGCGTCCAGCCGTCCCTTTTTTGTTCCGACGATTTTCCTTTTCCGACCCGTTGAGGCGCGACAAGCACGCAGATGGTTCTGAAAAATCTGATCAAGGCGAAAACGGGGCAGCCCGAGCGACCGACGGACGACGAGCGGCTCGCGCGTTCGGGCCTGCTGGCTGGGCTGGAAGCGCTGCCGACGGTCGTGATCGTGCTCGACCGCAAGACGCTGCGGATCGCGTTCGCGAACCCGTCCGCGGAGGCGATGCTCGACATCTCGCGCCGGCAGCTCGCGCAGCGGCCGTGGGGCGAGATTTTTCCGAACGCGAACGAGCTGGCCTCGACGATCACCGCGATCGGCGAGGAACGCTTTCACGCGACGCACCTCGATACCGTGCTCGACCGGCCCGGCCGCGAACCGCTGCATGTGCATGCGATCGTCGGCTTCCTCGAGACCGCGCCCGATTTCGTGCTCGTCGAGCTGTTCGAGAACGAGCGGCAGTCGCGCACCGATCGCGAGGAGCGCATTCACGACCTGACCGCGGTCAACAAGCAACTGATCCGCAACCTCGCGCACGAGATCAAGAATCCGCTCGGCGGCATTCGCGGCGCCGCCCAGCTGCTCGAATTCGAGCTCGGCGAGCGTGAGCGCGGCGAGTTGCGCGAATACACGCAGGTGATCATCAAGGAGTCCGACCGCCTGCAGACGCTCGTCGACCGGTTGCTGGAGCCGCACCGGCATCCGCACATCGTCGGCGACGTGAACATTCATGAAGTATGCGAACGCGTGCGCGCGGTGATGCTCGCGGAATTCCCGCGCGGGCTCACGATCGAGCGCGACTACGACGTGAGCGTGCCGGACCTGCGCGGCGACAAGGAGCAACTGATCCAGGCGCTGCTCAACATCGTGCGCAACGCCGCGCAGGCGCTGCGCGAACGGATCGCGCAGGGCGACGCGAGGATCGAGCTGCGCACGCGCATCGCGCGCAAGGTGACGATCGCGAAGCGCCTGTACCGCCTGGCACTGGACTTGCACGTGATCGACAACGGGCCCGGCATTCCGGAAGAGATCCGCGACCGGATCTTCTACCCGCTCGTGTCCGGGCGCGACGACGGCAGCGGCCTCGGCCTCACGCTCGCGCAGACGTTCGTGCAGCAGCACGACGGGATGATCGAGGTCGAAAGCCGGCCCGGACGTACCGAATTTCAGATCCTGCTGCCGCTCGACCATTGAGCGACAGCATGGCGATTCACCAGATTCACCAATATCTGACCGACCTATGAAGCCGATCTGGATAGTAGACGACGACCAATCGATCCGCTGGGTGCTCGAAAAGGCGCTCGCCCGGGACAGCTTCGCGACGAAGAGCTTCGCGAACGTGCGTGACGCGCTGGCCGCGCTCGACCACGAGACCCCGCAGGTGCTCGTATCCGACATCCGGATGCCGGGCGGCTCGGGCCTCGAGTTGCTGCAGGCGATGCACGAGCGCCTGCCGGGCCTGCCCGTCATCATCATGACGGCGTTCTCCGACCTCGACAGCGCCGTCGCGGCGTTCCAGGGCGGCGCGTTCGAATATCTCGCGAAGCCGTTCGACGTCGACAAGGCGGTCGAGCTGATCCGCCGCGCGGTCGAGGAAAGCCTGCGCGGCGGCGCGCCACAGGACGAGCGCGTGGCCGAGGCGCCCGAGATGCTCGGCCAGGCGCCCGCGATGCAGGACATGTTCCGTGCGATCGGCCGCCTGTCGCACTCGGCCGCGACCGTGCTGATCACCGGCGAATCGGGCACCGGCAAGGAGCTCGTCGCGCGTGCGCTGCACCGTCACAGCCCGCGTGCGAACGGCCCGTTCATCGCGCTGAACACCGCGGCGATTCCGAAGGACCTGCTCGAATCCGAGCTGTTCGGCCACGAGCGCGGCGCGTTCACCGGCGCGCAGACGACGCGGCAGGGTCGCTTCGAGCAGGCCGAGAACGGCACGCTGTTCCTCGACGAAATCGGCGACATGCCGTTCGACCTGCAGACGCGCCTGTTGCGCGTGCTGTCGGATGGGCAGTTCTATCGGGTCGGCGGGCACAACCCGTTGCGCGCGAATGTTCGCGTGATCGCCGCGACGCACCAGAATCTCGAATCGCGCGTGCGGCAGGGGCTGTTCCGCGAGGACCTTTACCACCGGCTCAACGTGATCCGGCTGCGTCTGCCGCCGCTGCGCGAACGCAGCGAGGACATCGCGCTGCTCACGCGCCACTTCCTGCAGAAGAGCGCACGCGATCTCGGCGTCGAGCCGAAGCGCGTATCCGACGAAGCGCTGGCGTATCTCACGTCGCTGGCGTTTCCCGGCAACGTGCGCCAGCTCGAGAACCTCGCGAACTGGCTGACCGTGATGGCGCCCGCGCAGACGGTCGAGATCAAGGACCTGCCGCCCGACCTCGTCCCGGCGGGTGCGCCGGTCGGCGCGACGGGTGACGGCGCGGATGCGTACGTCAGCGGCGGCGAGGCTGCGCTCGCGCAACCGGCGATCGGTGCGGCGCCGGCGGTGTCCGCGCCCGTCGCGGCCGCGCCGAACGGCGGCGCGCCGGCTGGCTATCCGGTCTGGGAGCATGGCTTGCGTACCGAAGTCGCACGGCTGTTGCGCGAGAACTCGGCCGACGTGATGGACGAACTCGCACGCCGCTTCGAGGCGGCCGTGATCCGCGAGGCGCTCGATTTCACGCGCGGCCGCAAGGTCGAGGCCGCGGAGCGGCTCGGCATCGGCCGCAACACGATCACGCGCAAGATCCAGGAACTCCATCTGGAGCCCTGAGCACGATTTGCGGCATGCGCGGGCATCGCGCATGCCGCGATCGGACATAATCGCGGTTTGCACGCCGTTTGCCATTCCGCCCATCCGCAATGTCCGATTCTTTCCGCTGGCCCGCCGGGGCCGACCCGTTCCGTTTCCTCGAAGCGCTCGACAGCAAGCGCGCCCGCACGTGGGTCGACGAGCAGAATGCGCGCACACGCGCCGCGCTGCGTGACGACGACGCGTATCGCGCGCTGACGGCGCGCCTCGCCAAAGCGTACCTGCCGCGCGAACGCCCGGTGATTCCGACCCGCTGGCGCGACTGGGCCTACGACCTGTGGCAGGACGATCTCCATCCGAAGGGGCTGTGGCGCCGCACGTGCTGGGACGACTGGCGCGCGGGAAAACCGGCGTGGGAAACGCTGCTCGACGTCGACGCGCTCGGTGCGGAAGAGGGCGAATCGTGGGTGTTCGAGCAGGACGCGATCCTGTATCCGGACGGCGATCGCGCGCTGCTGTCGCTGTCGCCGGGCGGTGCCGACGCGGTCGTCGTGCGCGAATTCGATCTCGTCGAACGGCGTTTCGTCGACGGCGGCTTCACGATCGACGAGCCGGGGCATCACACGGTCGGCTGGATCGATCGCGATACCGTCTACGTGAGCTGGGATCGCGGCGAGGCGCATGCGACCGCGGCCGGTTATCCGTATGAAGCGCGGCGCTGGGTGCGTGGCACGGCGCTCGCCGATGCGCCCGTCGTCTTCCGCGGCGAACCCGACGACATCAGCGCGGGCGCGGGGTTCGATCCGATCGACAACCGCCACGTCGCGTGGCGCAGCGTCGACTTTTTCGACGCGCATGCGTACCGGCTGACCGACGCGGGCGAGTGGGCGCGCTACGACGTGCCGACCCATGTCGAGGCCGGGTTCTGGGAAGGCTGGCTCGTGCTGGAGCCGCGTCTCGACTGGGATTGCGATGGCGTGCGCCATGCGGGCGGCTCGCTGCTCGCGATACGTGAGCAGGCGTTCCTGGCCGGGGCGCGCGAACTCACGACGCTGTTCGCGCCGCAACCGTCGACGTCCGCGTGCACGTGGACCCACACGCGCACGACGCTGATCGCGAGCTGGCTCGACGACGTGCACAACCGTACGATGCTGTGGCAGCCGCGGCAGGCCGACGACGGCACGTGGACGTGGGAGGCTCGACCGTTCGAGTGGCCGGGGCCGGGCGACGCGCAGATCGACGTCGAGCCGGTCGAATCGACGCTGAACGACGAGATTTACGTGGATGTCGACACCTATCTCGATCCGCCCGAATGCTGGCTGGCCGATCTTGCCGACCGCGCGGACGATGCGCCGTCGCGCCGCGTGCTGCTCGACCGGCCGCCGGTGCAGTTCGACGCGGCCGGGCTCGTCGTGCGCCGCGCGAGCGCGCGCTCGCAAGACGGCACGATGGTGCCGTACACGTTGATCGGGCCGCGCGATGCACTCGACGTGGCCGACGGTGCCGCGCGTGTTGCGCGGCCGTGCCTGCTGTCGGGCTATGGCGGTTTTGCGATCCCGAACCTGCCGGGCTACAGCGATGCGTTCGGTATCGGGTGGCTCGAGCGCGGCGGCGTGATGGCGTTCGCGCACATCCGCGGCGGCGGCGAGTTCGGGCCGCGCTGGCACGTCGATGCGCAGCGCGAACATCGCCAGCGTTCGTTCGACGATTTCATCGCGGTAGCCGAGGATCTGGCCGCGACCGGCGTCACGACCGCCGCGCAGCTCGGCATCGAAGGCGGCAGCAACGGCGGGCTGCTGGTCGCGGCGTGCATGGTGCAGCGCCCGGAGTTGTTCGGCGCGGTGCTCTGCCGCGTACCGCTGCTCGACATGCGGCGCTACCCGAAGCTGCATGCGGGCGCCGCGTGGCTCGACGAATACGGCGACCCGGACGATCCGCACGAAGGCGCGGCACTGGCCGCGTACTCGCCGTATCACCGCGTGCGCGAAGGCGTCGCGTATCCGCCGCTACTGCTGACGACGTCGACGCGCGACGACCGTGTGCATCCCGCGCATGCGCGCAAGATGGCCGCGCGCATGCATGCGCTCGGTCATGAACGGGTGTGGTACTGGGAGAACACCGACGGCGGCCACGGCAGCGCCGACGATCTGGAACGCGCGGAAGCCGACGCGGCGGAATTCGGGTTCCTGTGGGCCCATCTCGGGCCGGCGCCCGCGCGGCGCTGAGCGCGCGCGGGCTGTCCGATCAGCCGACGACCGCGACGACGGGCGTGTGGTCGGACGGCTGTTCCCACGTGCGCGGCGTGCGATCGACTTCGCACGACGTGCACGTCTCGGCGAGTGCCGGCGACAGCAGCACGTGGTCGATGCGCAGCCCCGCGTTGCGACGGAACGCCATCATCCGGTAGTCCCACCACGTGAAGGTCTTCTCCGGCTGTTCGAAGCGGCGGAACGCATCGACGAAGCCGAGCTCGATCAGTTGCGCGAAGTGCGCGCGCTCCTGCGGCGACACGAGGTTCTGGCCTTCCCATTTCGCGGGGTCGTGCACGTCGCGGTCTTCCGGCGCGATGTTGTAGTCGCCGAGCAGCGCGAGCTTCGGGTAACGCTGCAGCTCGGTGCGCAGCCATGCCTGCAGCGCGTCGAGCCATTGCATCTTGTAGACGAACTTGTCGGAGTCGGGCGCCTGGCCGTTCGGGAAATACGCGGACACGATGCGCACGCCGTCGACCGTCGCAGCAACCACGCGCTGCTGCGGATCGTCGAAGCCGGGGATGTTGCGCACGACGTCCGCTTCGTCGACGGACAGCGTGTCACGCGCGAGGATCGCGACGCCGTTGTAGGTCTTCTGGCCCGTGAACCAGCTGCGATAGCCGGCGGCTTCCAGCTCGGCGCGCGGGAATTTCTCGTCCGGCAGCTTCAGTTCCTGCAGGCACAGCACGTCGGTTCCGCTTTGCGCGAGCCAGTCGAGCACATGCTGCTTGCGGACGTTGAGCGAGTTGACGTTCCAGGTGGCGATTTTCATGAACGGGAGTGTGCGTGCGGGGTGAATGCGAAGGCCGCCATCTTACCGCGAGCACGCGATGCGAACGCGCGCATCGTGCGGGGCGAGGGAGGCGCCGCGCGCCGCTGTTCCGATGAACGGAGAAGAAATTGTGACAAATGTGTTGACGTGAGTGCTCCCTCACCCTATAATTTATTTCTCTGACGCGGGGTGGAGCAGTCTGGCAGCTCGTCGGGCTCATAACCCGAAGGTCGTAGGTTCAAATCCTACCCCCGCAACCAAGCACACCAGACGATGTGCAGCGCAAGTGACCGATGCGCGCTTCGTCGACAAGGACCCGGCCCCGTGCCGGGTTTTTTGTTTTCCGGCGCAGAAACGCGATGCGGTGCGCCGCATGCGTGGGCCCGTGCAGATCTGCCGTGCCCTTTCCGATCAGCGCGTGCCGTCGGGCGCCGCGTCCGGTTGCTTGTCGGTATCGCGGCTGCGCGCGAAGTCGACCAGATCCTTCGGATACACCAGCCGATCGCGCAGGCTGCTGTCGTCGAGCGCCAGCAGATAGGCCGCCGCGGCCGCTTCGACGGCCCAATAGCCGAAATAGATCTTTCTGCGTTTGCCCTTCGCACCGACGTCGAGATGACCGTCGTGCCACGTTGCGTCGTGCATCGCCGGATACCACGTGTCGAGATAGGCGGCGATGTCGTCGATGCTTTCTGTCTTCGTGTCGCGGTAAAAGCTGAAGACGAGCGGGCGATACGGGACGTCGTGGTACCACTGGTCGACATCGAAGCGGCCTTCGAGCTCGTACGCGAGCAGGTCTTCGTACAGCGTATCGCGGGCGCGATAGGCGGGATCGAACATCGCGACGATGCGCGGCAGCAGGTCGCGGCGATGCAGCAGGTAACAGAAACCGATCAGTTGCATCACGGTCTCGTAGTCTTCGATGTGGTCGAACCAGAGTGGCGGCTGGCGATCGTTCTCCTCGTGCGCGCGGCACGCGTCGGTGCAGCGCTCGTACGCCGCGATCACCGGTTCGAGCGCATCGCGCAGCAGCGTCAGGTCCATGCCGCTCGTGTACATGAGCAGGAAGCGCGGGTAGTAACCGGACACGAGATGGCGTGCGGTCAGCGCCTTCTGTTCGTTTTCGGTGCTGCCCACCGGCGAGATGTTTTCCGACCAGTACGCGACGCGCTCGTCCAGATACGGCTGCAGCCAGTCGAAATAGTCCTCGCTCAGGAATCGCTGGCGCCGCTTCGCACGAAACGCGTCGGAGCCGCTGGCGTCGCAGCGCAGGTCGTCGGCCGACAATCCGCCCGACGCGACGAAATCGTCGTAGGTCGTGTCGCGAGGCGGCTGCTGTCGCGAGAAATACGCATGGGACAAGCCGCCGAAGCCGAATCCCCAGACCCAGTCGCCCGGCCCGTCGATCCCGAGCAAATGCCGTACGCCTCGCGCGTCGTTGGCTGCGATGCACGCCTGTATCTGCGTCCAGGTCGCGTGGCAGGATTCGCGCGTGGTCGCGATGAAGTCGTCGTCGTCGGACAGCCACGACAACTCGTCGAGGTTGGCCGAAAAGCCCGCAGGCTCGCCGTTTTCCGTCAGCCGCGCTGCCTGCTCGCCGAGGTACCGGGCTGCGCCGTCGAGCTGACGTGCCAGCCACGGTGTCTCGCCGCGCCGCGCATGCCGTCCAAGGAAGGTGGAGAGCGTACCCAGCCGCGCCACGGCGGCGGCGGCATCGCTGGTCAGGTTGTCGGTGCCTGCATCGCCGAATACGCGCTGATCGGCGATTGCCGCGCCTCGGACACCGTCGGCCAGCAGGATGCGCCACAGGGTCGGAAAGTGGTTGTTGGCCTCGGCAACCTGGGTCATGCGCGCGCCGTTGCCCGAGTTGCTCCGAAGATACAGCCATGCGCGATTTCCCATGCGGCGAATCGTCCTGATCAGGTGAGGTAGGGTCGAGGTCGATATCCTAACAAGCGGTTCGGCGCGACGCGTCGCGAACGCTAGGCCGCATGCGTCGAGGTTCGTCCGCCGGCTGGTCGGGAGCGGATCGATCGTGTATGCGGCAGGCCGCGGATTTCAGTGAAGCCGCTGCATCGGTGGCACGTGCCGCGTGCGTGTCAGCGCGCCGCCCACTCGACCGCCGCCTTCGCGTGCAACGCGGTCGTATCGAACACCGGCAGCGGCGAATCGTCCGTGCCGATCAGCAGCGTGATTTCCGTGCAGCCGAGGATCACCGCCTGCGCGCCGCGCTGCGCGAGCGTATCGATGATCCGCACATACGTCGCGCGCGATTCCGACGAGACGATGCCGTGGCACAGCTCGTCGTAGATGATCCGGTGCACGTCGTCGCGTCCGCTCTCGTCGGGCACGAGCACGTCGAGGCCGAACTTCTCGCGCAGCCGCTCCGCGTAGAACGGCAACTCCATCGTATAGCGCGTGCCGAGCAGCGCGACGCGCTCGACGCCCGCCTCGCGCAGCGCCGTGCCGGTCGGATCGGCGATATGCAGGAACGGCAGCGTCACCGCGGCTTCGATCGCGTCGTGGACGCGATGCATCGTATTGGTCGTCAGCACGACGAGATCGGCGCCGGCCGCTTCGAGCTGTCGCGCGGCGTCGGCCATCCGTTCGCCGAGCGCGGCCCAGTCGTGCGTGCGTTGCAGCGCTTCGATCTCCGCGAAATCGACCGTGATCAGCACGCTCTTCGCATTGTGGTGGCCGCCGTGCAGTGCCTTCGAATGGCGATTGATCATCCGGTAATACTCGGCCGACGATTCCCAGCTCATCCCGCCGATCAGTCCGATCGTCTTCATCCGTCACCTGTGCGTTTCGTGTATTGCGGCTGACGAGTATAGGCGCCGCTGCCCGCGCCCGGCCGGTACGATCCGCGCAAAGCGGGCCGGTACGGCGCCGCCGGGCATGGCCGCACGCGACAGTTGAAACCGGCACTGTGTTTTTGTACAGTATCGGCACCGTGAACCCGACCATCATTCCGCCTGCCGATCCGCACGCGCCGCCGCCGGGCGACGCGCTGCCGCGCATGCGCAAGATCATTCATTGCGATTGCGACTGCTTCTACGCGTCGGTCGAGATGCGCGACGACCCGTCGCTGCGCAACCGGCCGCTCGCGGTCGGCGGCCGGCCCGACCAGCGCGGCGTGATCGCGACCTGCAACTACGAGGCGCGGCGCTACGGTGTGCATTCGGCGATGTCGTCGGCGCTGGCGATGCGAAAGTGTCCGGACCTGCTGATCCTGCCGACCGCGATGGACAAGTACCGCGCGGCGTCGCGGCAGATCATGGCGATCTATCGCGACTACACGCCCGACGTCGAGCCGCTGTCGCTCGACGAGGCCTACCTCGACGTCAGCGGGTCGGAGCGCTGCCAGGGCAGTGCGACGCTGATTGCACAGGAGATCCGCCAGCGCGTGGTCGACACGGTCGGCGTGACCGTGTCGGCCGGCGTCGCGCCGAACAAGTTCATCGCGAAGATCGCGTCCGACTGGAACAAGCCCGACGGGCTGTTCGTCGTGCGGCCGCACGAGATCGACGCGTTCGTTGCGGCGCTGCCGGTGCGCAAGCTGCACGGCGTCGGCAAGGTGACGGCCACGCGGCTCGACCGGCTCGGCATCCAGACCTGCGCGCAGTTGCGCGACTGGCCGCTGATCGACCTGCACCGCGAATTCGGCGCGTTCGGGCGGCGGCTGTACGAACTGTCGCGCGGGATCGACGAGCGGCCCGTGCAGGCCGACCAGGAGCGCAAGTCGGTCAGCGTCGAGACGACCTACGTGACCGACCTGACGACGCTCGAGCAGTGCGCAGAAGAAATCCGCCGCCTCGTCGTGCAACTCGATGCGCGGATCGCGCGGGCGGGTGCCGCGCGGTCGATCCGCAAGTTGTACGTGAAGATCCGCTTCGCCGATTTCCAGCGCACGACGGTCGAGTGCGTGGCCGACGCGACGAATGCGGACACCGCAGTCACGCTGCTCGCGAAGGGGCTGCAACGGCGTGCGCAGGCGGTGCGGCTGCTGGGCGTCGGCGTGCGCATCGACGAGGATACGGCCGAGCGCCACGGGCAGTTTTCGCTGTTCGACGACGAATCGCTCGCGCCATGAAAAAGGCACCGCCGAAGCGGTGCCTTTGCTTGCGTGCAGCCGAAAGGGCTGGCGGCGCGCTCAGTGCGCGGGCGCCATCCCGTTGTGGCGCAGCAGCGCGTCGATCTGCGGCTCGCGGCCGCGGAACGCCTTGAACGAATCCATCGCCGGGCGGCTGCCGCCGACCTCGAGGATTTCGCGGCGATAGCGCGTGCCGGTCGCCGCGTCGAGCACGCTGCCGCTCGCGGCGGCCGCTTCCTCGAATGCCGCATACGCATCGGCCGACAGCACCTCGGCCCACTTGTAGCTGTAATAGCCGGCCGCGTAGCCGCCAGCGAAGATGTGGCTGAACGTGTTCGGCCAGCGCGAGAACGCGGCTTGCGGGATCACGTGATAGCGTTCGTTGATCTCGCGCGCGAATGCGGTCACGCCGGTGGCGCCCGCCGGGTCGAAGTCGACGTGCAGCAGCATGTCGAACATCGAGAACACGATCTGGCGCAGCGTGCCGAGCCCGCTCTGGAAGTTCTTCGCGGCGATCATCTTGTCGAACAGCTCGCGCGGCAGCGCGGCGCCCGTGTCGATGTGCGACGACATCGACGACAGCACGTCCCATTCCCAGCAGAAGTTTTCCATGAACTGCGACGGCAGCTCGACGGCATCCCATTCGACGCCGTTGATGCCCGACACGCCGAGCTCGTCGACGCGCGTGAGCATGTGGTGGAGCCCGTGGCCGAATTCATGGAACAGCGTGATGACTTCGTCGTGCGTGAAGCACGCGGGCTTGCCGCCGACCGGCGCCGAGAAGTTGCAGGTGAGATAGGCGACGGGCGTCTGCACGCTGCTGCCGCGCTTCGCGCGCGAACGCGCGTCATCCATCCACGCGCCGCCGCGCTTGCCTTCGCGGGCGTACAGGTCGAGATAGAACTGCGCGACGAGCGAGCCGTCGCGATTCTCGACGCGGAAGAAGCGCACGTCCTTGTGCCATACCGGCGCGTCGTCCGGCTTGATCTGCACGCCGAACAGCGTCTCGGTGACGGTGAACAGGCCCTTCAGCGCGGCCGGCTCAGGGAAGTACTGCTTGACCTCGTTTTCCGAGAACGCATAGCGCTGCTGGCGCAGCTTTTCGGCCGCGTATGCGACGTCCCACGGCGCGAGTTCGGCGAGGCCGAGTTCCTTCGCGGCGAACGAGCGCAACTCGTCCCAGTCCTTGTCCGCGTGCGGGCGCGCGCGCGTCGCGAGATCCTCGAGGAACGTGATCACCTGCTGCGGCGATTCGGCCATCTTCGGTGCGAGCGACACTTCGGCGAAGTTGCGGTAGCCGAGCATCTGCGCCTCTTCGCGGCGCAGCTTCAGCGCATCGGTGACGATTGCCGTGTTGTCCCATTCGGCCTTGCCGTCGCCGTACTGCGGCCCGAGTTCCGATGCGCGCGTCGCGTAGGCGCGGTACAGCGTTTCGCGCAGCGCGCGGTTGTCCGCGTATTGCAGCACCGGGAAGTACGACGGGAAGTGCAGCGTGAATTTCCAGCCTTCCTTGCCGTCCTTTTGCGCGGCTTCGCGGGCGGCTTCGATCGCGTCGCCGGGCAGGCCGGCCAGTTCGGCCTCGTCCTGCACGATGTACGCGTACGCGTTGGTCGCGTCGAGCACGTGATCGGAGAAAGCCTTCGACAGCGCGGCCTGCTGTTCCTGCAGTTCGGCGAAGCGCGGCTTCTGGTCTTCGGGCAGCTCGGCGCCCGACAGGCGGAAATCGCGCAGCGCGTTGTCGAGGATCTTCTTGCGTTCGACGGACAGCGTCGCGTATTCGGCGCTCGCGGCGATCGCCTTGTACTTCTCGTACAGCGCGAGGTTCTGACCGACGCTCGACCAGAATTCGGTCACGCGCGGCAGGTTCTCGCCGTAGGCGGCCCGCAGTTCGGGCGTATCGGCGACCGCGTTCAGGTGGCCGATGATGCCCCAGGCGCGACCGAGCGGCTCCGTCGCGTGCTCGACCGTCTCGACGATTGCTGCCCAGGTTGCCGGCGTCGCGGCCGCGCTTGCCGTTTCGACTGCGCGGTTGGCGGCATCGAGCAGCGTGTCGAGCGCGGGCGTCACGTGTTCCGGGCGGATCTCGCCGAAGCGGGGCAGGCCCGAGAAATCGAGAAGCGGGTTGGTGTTGGCGCTGGCGGACATAAGACTCCCTGTCTGTTGCCGGATGAACCGGAGTGAAAAGGGTAAGGCGCGCACGGCAACGCGGCGCCCGATATCGACATTATTGGGGCGCATCGCGCGCTTTCCAATCGTTAGTTTCTAACGACGCGATTGACGCAGGTCGAATGCGGGGTGGGGAGCGCCAGGTGGCGCGACCGGCGCGGTGCGGCCGGCGAGACGCCGGCGCGCGGTTCCGCACGCCGGCTGAACAGGCAGGGGGTCAGGCAGCCGCGTCGGCGGCGCGCTCGGCGGCTTCGATCGTGTTGATCAGCAGCATCGTGATGGTCATCGGGCCGACGCCGCCCGGCACCGGCGTGATGTGGCCGGCCACTTCCTTCACGCCCGCGAAGTCGACGTCGCCGCACAGCTTGCCCGCGTCGTCGCGGTTCATGCCGACGTCGATCACCGTCGCGCCGGGCTTCACCATGTCGGCCGTCAGGATGTTGCGCTTGCCGACCGCGGCAACCACGATGTCGGCCTGCCGCGTGTGCGCGGCGAGGTCGCGCGTCTTGCTGTGGCAGATCGTCACGGTCGCGCCGGCGTCGAGCAGCATCATCGCCATCGGCTTGCCGACGATGTTCGAGCGGCCGATCACGACCGCGTTCGCGCCCTGCAGCGGGATGTCGTGCGCCTCGAACATCTTCATCACGCCGTACGGCGTGCACGGGCGGAACAGCGGCTTGCCGGTCATCAGCGCGCCCGCGTTCGCGATGTGGAAGCCGTCGACGTCCTTCTCCGGCGCGATCGCCTCGATCACCTTGTGGCTGTCGATGTGCTTCGGCAGCGGCAGCTGGACGAGGATCCCGTGGATCTTCGGATCACGGTTCAGTTCGTCGATGCGGGCGAGCAGGTCGGCCTCCGACAGCGTGTCCGGGTACGCATCCTTCAGCGAGAAGAAGCCGTTGTCCTCGCACGCCTTGATCTTGTTGCGCACGTAGACTTCGCTGGCCGGGTTGGCGCCGACGAGGATCACTGCGAGGCCGGGCTGGTGGCCGCGCGCGGTCAGTGCGGCGGCGCGGTCGGCGGCCTGGGCGCGCAGGGTCTTCGAGAGGGCGTTGCCGTCGATGAGGAGGGCTGTCATGGTGGTGGGTTCTGCCGGGAAGTTGGAATGCGGGCGTGCGGCGCCCGAGGGGCACCGCAGCAAAGCACGGAATTATACCGTCCGCCTGCCGCCGTCCGACAGCGAATGCACGGGAAGCGTCATGGCTGCGGCGCTCGCGCGCCGGGAAAAACGCCGCCGCGCAAGTGGGCCGCATCGCGCGACGGCGGTGGCGCGGCCCGCCGGGCAGGGCTGCCCGGGCCGCGCGGCAACCACGCTCAGGCCTGCTTCTTCGACAGCGCGAGGCGCAGCAGGTCGGCCACCGTGTTGACGTTGAGCTTTTCCATGATGTTCGCGCGGTGCGCTTCGACCGTCTTGATGCTGATGCCGAGATCGTCGGCGATCTGCTTGTTCAGGCGGCCCGCGATGATCCGTTCGAGCACCTGCTGCTCGCGCGCGGTCAGCTTCGACAGGCGTTCGCTCGCGGCACGCTGTTCCTGAACGCTCTTGCTTTCGTTTCGGGCCTTGTCGAGCATCCGCTCGACCAGCTTGCGCAGCTCGGCTTCGTCGAACGGTTTCTCGATAAAGTCCATCGCACCCTTTTTCATCGTCGAGACGGCCATCGGCACGTCGCCGTGACCCGTGACGAAGATGATCGGCAGCGCGGCATTGTCGGCAATCAGGCGTTCCTGCAGTTCGAGGCCGCTCATGCCCGACATCCGGACGTCGAGGATCAGGCACGCGATCTGGCCGGCCTGCTGCGCAGGCTGGTAGGCATCCAGGAACTGCTCGGCGCTCGAGAAGCATTGCACGCGATAGCCGTTCGCCTCCAGCAGCCAACGCAGCGAGTCCCGTACGGCCTCGTCGTCGTCGACGACAAAGACGGTTTCCTGAGTGGTGGTGACAGGGCTATTCATAGTTCTCCCGTAACAGTATGTGATGCCGATGCCTCGCGCCCCCCTTGGCCGAGATCAGCGGGTTCCCCAATGGGCAGGCTGCAGTGGAACGTTGCGCCGGAAATGCGGCCATCCGGCTCGACGTTGTTGACCACCCACAGACGCCCCCGATGCGATTCGATGATCGAACGGCAGATGTTCAGCCCCATGCCCATGCCATCGGACTTGGTGCTGTAAAACGGTTCGAACAGGCGCTCGGCGGTCGCTTCGTCGACGCCCGGGCCCTGGTCGATCACGCGGATGTCGACGAAGCCCGCCTCGATGTCGGCGATGACGCGGATCACGCCGTCCACCGACGCCGGCTTCACGTCGGCCATTGCCTCGGCCGCGTTCTTCATCAGGTTCACGAGCACCTGCTCGATCAGCACGGGGTCGACATAAATAATAGGCATTCTTGCGAGGATTTCCGTGACGATCCGGATCCTGCGCTTCCTGGCCTCGATTTCGGCGAGCCCGACCGCGTCGGCGACGATGTCCGCGACCCGCGCCGGCTGGCGCTTCGGCTCGCTGCGCTTCACGAATTCGCGGATCCGCTTGACGATCATCCCCGCGCGCAGCGCCTGCTGCGCGGTCTTTTCCAGCGCGGGCTGCAGCGTCTCCGGCGTGCCGCGGCCGCTCTTGACGAGCGCGAGCGTGCCCGAGCAGTAGTTGTTGATCGCGGCGAGCGGCTGGTTCAATTCGTGAGCAATCGACGACGCCATTTCACCCATCGTCATCAATCGGCTCGTGAACTGCAGCTTCTCTTCCTGCTGGTGCGCGAGTTCCTGCGCCTTCTTGCGGGTCGTGATGTCGGTCGCGATCTGCATCTGCGCGAGGTGGCCGTCCACCCACTGGATGTACTGGCGGCGCACCTCGAACCACTTCTGGATGCTCTCGACGTACACCTCCTGCGCATCGGCGGTGCTGCTCGTCAGCGCGGCGGCCGGCAGGCCCGCGAACGCGTCGACCATGTCGATCGAATCGGACGATGCCTGCGCGCGGTCGAAGCCGCCGCCCGACAGCTCGAGATGGCCGTCCGGACGAATGCCGAACAGGTGGCGGTAGTAGCGGTTCGCGAACAGCAGCTCGGCCTCGTCGGCGGCCAGCACCGACACCGCGGCGTCGAGGCTTTCGAGCACCGTCGTGAAGCGCTCATGGGCAGCTGCGAGTTCTTCGCGCGCGCGCTTCGGCTCGGTGATGTCGGTCATCGACGACATCCAGCCGGTCTGGCGGCCCGAGCTGTCGATCAGCGGGGAGACGTACAGGCGCGCATGGAACAGCGTGCCGTTCTTGCGCCGCACGCGCAGCTCGAAGCCCGAACTCGGCGCCTTGCCGCGCAGCGTCATGTCGAGCTGGCGCTGCATTTCCGGGTAAGCGTCGCGCGGCCAGTACGGGAACGGCGCGACCTTGCCGACGAGGTCGGTCTCGTCCCAGCCCGTCATCCGGCAGAACGCGGGGTTCACGTGCGTGATGCGGCCGTGCATGTCGAGCACGCGCATGCCGATCAGCACCGAGTTTTCCATCGCGCGGCGGAAGAACGCTTCCGCGTACAGCGCCTGCTGCGCCTCGAAACGCTGGCGCGTGTGCTTCCACAGGCTCCAGAGGCTCCACAGCACGAAGCAGGACAGGCCGGCCACGAGCCACACGAGCGTGTTGTTGGTCAGGTTCGTGAGCTGCGGGAATGCGTATACGCGCACGGTCAGCCCCTGGCCGGGCGGATCGAGCGGCAGGTCGTAGTGCGAGTCGCGCGGCAGGCGCGGGCGCGTCGACGTGGACGACAGCTCGCGGTTGTTCGCGTCGGTGATCGAGATCTTGTACTTCGACGACAGTTCCTGCGGGATGTCGTGCTTCAGGATGCCTTCAACCGAGAACACCGCGGCGATCGAGCCGAGGTACTCGCGGTCGCCGCGCATCACGGGTGTCTGCAGCGTGATGAAGCCGTTGCCGAAGTCGTCGTAGATCAGTGGCGAATAGGCCTGGCGGCGCGTGCTGCGCGCCTCGTCGTAGGCGCCGCGCACCGCGTCCTGCATCTGCGCTTCGCCGGGCTTCGCGAGCCGCTGGCCGAGCAGCGGCGGATGCACGGTCGGCCAGCGCTGCACGCCGGGCGACGTGTACCAGTTCAGGTAGAGGATTTCCGGGTGCGTCTGCATCACGTCCGCGACGGCCATCTGGAACGCGTTCTGGTCGAGCCGGCCGGACGCGAGATCGCGCGACAGTGCCTGGAGCTGTTCCTGCGCACCCGTCATCGACAGGCGGATCTGCTGCTGGGCCCACGCGACGTTACGGAAGAGGGTGTCTTCCTGCTGCTGCTGTTCGCGGCGATTGAGGCTCCACAGGATGAGGCTCATCACCACCAGGAACACGAGAATCGACAGCAGGGGCGTCAGCAAATATGAATTGGACCACCACGGTCCGTGGTGCCAACGGGACGGCTGCGACTCCGCCGGCGGGCCCGACGGTCGCGCCGAGCGTGCGAAAAGCCGATCGGTCAACATTGGAGGATTGTAGCGCAGCGCAATACATGGAAAACCTATACCGGATATGTTGAACGGAAACGGATTTGTTCAGCCGCGACGCGCCGGAGAGCCCCGAAATATGGGTGCAGCGCAGCAATATTTCGCATTGCGAGAAAAGATCTCACAATTCGAAAATTTTGTTGCGCAGGCCCGCGCACGCTCATTACAATCCGTCGGAGCTTGCCCGCAGCCGGTCGCGTCGCGTCGTCTGCACGAGAGCGATCCTCACATTCCAGGACCCAGGAGACGAGAATGTCCGCTGTACCGAACGAAGTGATGAAATATGTCGCCGCCGAACGTGACGACGACCCGCAAGAAACCGTCGAGTGGCTGGAGTCGCTCGATGGCGTGATCTCCTCCGTGGGCACCGGCCGTGCGCATTACCTGATCGAAAAGCAGATCGAGTTCGCCCGCATGCACGGCGAACACCTGCCGTTCTCTGCCAACACCCCGTACATCAACACGATTCCCGTGGCCGCCCAGGCGAAGATCCCGGGCGACCAGGACGTCGAGCACCGCATCCGTTCGTACACGCGCTGGAACGCGCTGGCGATGGTGCTGCGCGCAGGCAAGGACACGAACGTCGGCGGCCACATCGCGTCGTTCGCATCGGCCGCGACGCTCTATGACGTCGGCTACAACCACTTCTGGCACGCGGCGTCCGACCAGCACGGCGGCGATCTCGTGTTCGTGCAGGGCCACTCGTCGCCGGGCGTCTACTCGCGCGCGTTCCTGCTCGGCCGCCTGAAGGAAGAGCAGCTCGACAACTTCCGCCAGGAAGTCGACGGCAACGGCATCTCGTCGTATCCGCACCCGTGGCTGATGCCGGATTTCTGGCAGTTCCCGACCGTGTCGATGGGCCTCGGCCCGATCATGGCGATCTACCAGGCCCGCTTCATGAAGTACCTGCAGGCACGTGGCATCGCGAAGACGGAAGGCCGCAAGGTGTGGGCATTCCTCGGCGACGGCGAGACGGACGAACCGGAATCGCTCGGCGCGATCGGGATGGCGAGCCGCGAAAAGCTCGACAACCTCGTGTTCGTGATCAACTGCAACCTGCAGCGTCTCGACGGCCCGGTGCGCGGCAACGGCAAGATCATCCAGGAACTCGAATCGGAGTTCCGCGGCGCCGGCTGGAACGTGATCAAGGTCATCTGGGGCAGCCGCTGGGATGCGCTGTTCGCACGCGACAAGTCGGGCGCGCTGATGCGCCGCATGATGGAAGCCGTCGACGGCGAATACCAGACGTACAAGTCGGAGTCGGGCGCGTTCGTGCGCGAACACTTCTTCAACTCGCCTGAGCTGAAGGCACTCGTCGCCGACTGGTCGGACGACGACATCTGGGCGCTGAACCGTGGCGGCCACGATCCGCACAAGATCTACGCGGCATTCCACGAAGCGACCAACACGAAGGGCGCGCCGACCGTCATCCTCGCGAAGACCATCAAGGGCTACGGGATGGGCGAGTCGGGCCAGGCGATGAACATCACGCACCAGCAGAAGAAGCTGCCGGTCGAGCAACTGAAGAAGTTCCGTGACCAGTTCCGCCTGCCGATCACCGACGAGCAGATCGCCGACGTGCCGTACCTCAAGTTCGAGGAAGGCTCGAAGGAACTCGAATACATGCGCCAGAAGCGCATGGACCTCGGCGGCTACCTGCCGCATCGCCGCGAGAAGGCGACGTCGCTGCCGGTGCCGGCGCTCGACGCGTTCGAGCCGCTGCTGAAGGGCACGGGCGAAGGCCGCGAGATCTCGACGACGATGGCGTTCGTGCGGATCCTGAACATCCTGCTGAAGGACAAGGCGCTCGGCAAGCGCGTCGTGCCGATCGTCCCGGACGAATCGCGTACGTTCGGCATGGAAGGCCTGTTCCGCCAGATCGGTATCTGGAACCAGGAAGGTCAGAAGTACGTGCCGGAAGATTCCGACCAGCTGATGTTCTACAAGGAATCGCAGACCGGCCAGATCCTGCAGGAAGGCATCAACGAAGCGGGCGGCATGTGCGACTGGATCGCGGCGGCGACGTCGTATTCGACGCACGGCGAGATCATGGTGCCGTTCTACATCTTCTATTCGATGTTCGGTTTCCAGCGGATCGGCGACCTGGCATGGGCGGCGGGCGACATGCGCTCGCGCGGCTTCCTGCTCGGCGGCACCGCGGGCCGCACGACACTGAACGGCGAAGGCCTGCAGCACGAAGACGGTCACTCGCTCCTGTGGGCGGCATCGGTGCCGAACTGCGTGAGCTACGACCCGACGTTCGGCTATGAACTCGCGGTCATCATCCAGGACGGTCTGCGCCGCATGGTGCAGGACCAGGAAGACGTGTACTACTACGTCACGGTGATGAACGAGAACTACGAGCACCCGGCGATTCCGCAGGGCGAGCACGTGGCGGCCGACATCATCAAGGGCATGTACGCGTTCAAGAAGGCCGACGCCGACAAGAAGGCGCCGCGCGTGCAGCTGCTGGGTGCGGGCACGATCTTCAACGAAGTGATCGCCGCTGCCGACCTGCTGAAGAACGACTGGGGCGTCGCGGCCGACCTGTGGAGCGTGCCGAGCTTCACCGAGCTCGCGCGTGAAGGCCACGAGATCGAGCGCTGGAACCTGCTGCATCCGACCGAAGAGCGTCGCCTGTCGCACGTGCAGAAGTGCCTGAAGGACACGCAGGGCCCGGTCATCGCATCGACCGACTACGTCCGTGCGCTGGTCGACCAGATCCGCGGCCAGATCGATCGCCGCTTCGTCGTGCTGGGCACGGACGGCTTCGGCCGCTCGGATACCCGCGAGAAGCTGCGTCACTTCTTCGAAGTCGACCGTCATTGGGTCACCGTCGCTGCGCTCAACGCGCTGGCCGACGAAGGCACGATCGAGCGCAAGGTGGTCGCGGACGCGATCGCCAAGTACAACCTCGATCCGTCGAAGCCCAACCCGATGACCGTTTAACGCACACGCCGTGTGATGCCGCGCGCCGCCTCCGAGAGGGGCGCGCGTGGCCATGGAGACAGAAACAGATGAGTCAAGCGATCGAAGTGAAGGTGCCGGATATCGGCGATTACAAGGATGTGCCGGTGATCGAGATCGGCGTGAAGGTCGGCGATACCGTCGAACCGGAGCAGTCGCTCGTCACGCTCGAGTCGGACAAGGCGACGATGGACGTCCCGAGCCCGGTAGGCGGCGTCGTGAAGGAAATCAAGGTCAAGGTGGGCGATTCCGTGTCGGAAGGCTCGCTGATCATCCTGCTCGAAGGCGGCGCCGCGGCGCAGGCGAACG
>NZ_JAAGPM010000097.1:0-30327 GCF_017104865.1 Burkholderia sp. Ac-20349 | reverse complement strand
CGCATCGAGTTCTACGGGCTCGGCAACTCGAACATCGTCGCGCAGGACGCGCATTACAAGTTCTTCCGCTTCGGGATCCCGACGATCGCGTACGGCGACCTGTACATGCAGGCCGCATCGGCCGCGCCCGCTCCCACCGGTTTCTGGGAACGCTCGAACCTGCTCGGCAACATGGGCGGCCTGCGCGACGTGCTCGGCGATCACGGCATCACGCTGAGCCTGCAGGAAACCAGCGAGTACCTGTACAACACGTCGGGCGGCACGAATCGCGGCGGCGCGTACCAGGGGCTCACGCAATTCGGTTTCAACGTCGACACGGGCAAGGCGGTCGGACTGCCGGGCGGCACGTTCAACGTATCGGCGCTGCAGATTCACGGCACCAACCTCACGCAGCGCTATCTGCAGACGCTGCAGACCGCGACCGGCATCGAGGCGAATTCGACCACGCGCCTGTGGGAACTCTGGTACCAGCAGTCGCTGCTCGACGGCAAGGTCGACGTGAAGGTCGGCCAGCAGAGCGTCGACCAGGAATTCATGGTGAGCCAGAACGCGGCGACGTTCATGAACGCCACGTTCGGCTGGCCCGTTCTGCCGTCGACCGACCTGCCGGCCGGCGGCCCCGCGTATCCGCTGTCGTCGCTCGGCGTGCGGCTGCGCGTGAAGCCGGCCGATGCGTGGACCGCGATGGTCGGCGTGTTCGACGGCAACCCGGCCGGCCGCACCGACGGCGACGCGCAAGCGCTGAACGCGCACGGCACCAACTTCAACCTGCGCAGCGGCGCATTCGTGATCGGCGAAGTGCAGTACGCGCTGAACGCGCCGCCCGCCGATCCGAAGGCGCCGCAACCCGCCGGCCTGCCGGGCACGTACAAGCTTGGCTTCTGGTATCAGTCGCAGCATGCGAGCGACCCGCGCTACGGCACCGACGGCCTGTCGCTCGCGAATCCGGACAGCAACGGCATTGCCGCCACCCATCGCGGCAACTACTCGTTCTATGCGGTCGCGGACCAGATGGTATGGAGGCCGTCGGCCGACAGCCCGCGCTCGGTCAACGTGTTCGCGCGCGTGATGGGCGCGCCGGGCGATCGCAATACCGTCGATTTCGCCGCCAACGCAGGCGTGACGCTGAAGGCGCCGTTCAAGGGACGCGACAACGACGTCGCGGGCATCGCGGTCGGCTACGCGAAGATCGGCTCGCATGCGCGCGGCCTCGACGGCGACACCGGCGTCTACACGACGCCCGGCTACCCGGTGCGCCGCGCGGAGACGGTCGTCGAAGCGACGTACCAGTACCAGGTCACGCCGTGGTGGCAGATGCAGGCCGACCTGCAGCACTTCTTCCGTCCGGGCGGCGGCATCCCGAATCCGAACGCGCCCGGTGCGCGCATCGGCGACGAAACGGTGGTCGGCGTGCGCACGACGATCACGTTCTGACGCAAACCGGATGCAAACACGGGCCGGACGGCCGCTTGCGCGACAGTCCGGCCCGTGCGTTCTCTTGCGGCGCAAGCGCGCGGCCCGCGCCGCGCGTCACTCGCCGTACAGCCCCAGCAGTTTCAGCGTGACGCCGTTGGTCCAGCCGAAACCGTCCTGCAGCGGATACTCGCCGCCCCCGCCGCCGCCCGTGCCAGCCCCTTCGACCACGTACTTCTCGACGAGCTTGCCCTCGGTCGCATACACGTGCTTCACGTCGGACAGGAAGCGCGTGCCGATGTCCTTCGCGAGCGCCGGTTCGCCATAGCGCCGCAGCCCGTCGATCGCGATCCACTGCAACGGCGCCCAGCCGTTCGGCGCATCCCACTGCTGTCCGGTGTTCTCGGTGGTCGTCGCGAGGCCGCCCGGCTGCAGCAGCGTCTTGCGCACCTCGCGCGCGGTCGCCTTCGCACGCTCGGGCCACGCGACGCCCGCGAACAACGGATACAGCGCAGCGGCCGTCACGGCGTCGCGCGGCTTGCGCAGTTGCCAGTCGTAGTCGCCGTAGTAGCCGCGGCGGTTCCACAGATAACGGTTGATCGCGGCCGCACGCCGCGCCGCGCGCGCTGAAAAATCGGTCACGCATGCCACGTCGCGCGTGACCGTGCAGCCCTTCACGATCGTCGTCTCGAGATGGAACATCAGGCTGTTCAGGTCGACCGGCACGATCGACGTCGTGCGGATCGTCGCAAGCGTCTTGCCGTCGCCGAACCAGCGCGAGCTGTGGTCCCAGCCGCTTTCGGCGCCCGCGCGCAGGTCGCGATAGACCTCGTTCGCCGGACGCGCCGGCACCGACTTCGCGGTCGTCACGTCCTCGAGATACGACTCGTCGCGCGGCGTATCGCTCGCATCCCAGTAGCGGTTCAGCACCGCGCCGTCGGGCATCGCGACCACGTGGCGCGCGGCCTGCCCGCGCGGTGTCGTGGTTTCGCCCTGCATCCAGTACGCATGCTCCTTGCGCAGTTCCGGCAGGTATTTCTGATAGACCTTGTCGCCTTCGGCCTGCGCGGCGAGCGTGACCATGTACGCGAAGAACGGCGGCTGCGAGCGGCTCGCGTAGTACGTGCGGTTGCCGTTCGGGATGTGCCCGATCGTGTCGATCAGATGGGCGAAGTTGTCGAGCATGTCGTCGACGAGATCGTCGCGGCCCGACACCTGCAGCCCGAGCATCGTGAAATAGGTATCCCAGTAGTAGCCTTCGCGGAAGCGGCCACCCGGCACGACATACGGCTTCGGCAACGGGATCAGCGAACCGTAGGGCGGCACCGTCGCGCTCGTGCGCGTGAGCTGCGGCCACAGCCAGTCGATGTGCTGGCGCAGCGTCTGGTTCGGCGGCGGCGTCACGCCGCTTTCCGGGGGCGGCGTGAAATGCTGGTCGACGAACGCCTTCAGCGAGAAGCCCGGCTGCGATTTCTGTTGCTGATACAACTGCACGATCGTCGCGGGATCGCTGTCGGGCGTCGCGTCGACGAAGGTCTTCTGGTCGGGATAGATCTGCGCGGTCTGCACCGCGACGAACAGGTCGCCGTAGAGCTGGCTCGGCGGCGGCAGCAGCGTGCCCGACGCGGGGCCGGCAACCGCGACTGTGCTTGGCGGTGCCGACCGGGCAGCCGCCTGCGCGGCGGCCTGGTTCGCGTTGTCGGCCTGCGCGGCGCAGCCGGCCACCGCGAGATACGCGACGGCCAGTGCGGCGGCCCAGCGAAGACGCGATGCGGGCGGCGCGAGAGGCGGTGAAAGACGGAGCGAGAAGCGCGTTGGGAAGCGGCTAGCGAAGCGAGATGCAATCGATGCGGCACGACGTGACGTCATGACGTGTCCCCTCCTTTCGATGGTGAGTGGGTCGGCACGAGGTCTCGTTCGCGCGCGCGCTCGTTTCGATGGCCCTCGATCGATACGCGTCGTTTTGTGCTGCGAGTGGGTCCGACTGTCGCACGAAACGCGCACATCAAGCAAGTTTCGATTCGCGCGACTCGCGCAGATAACCGCGTACGGCCCGCCACGCCCGCGCATCGAGCGCATCCGCATCGGCCTCGCCGCGCGCCCCCGCCGCATCGACGATCCCCTTCACGATCGCGAGCAGATCGTGCGCGACGACGTCGGGCGCAGCGACGCGCGGCGCATCGCGCTGCGCGAGCGCATGCAGCAGCGTCGCGTGGATGCGATCCGCGACGCGTGCGGCGCGCGTACCGAGCGGCAGCCGCGCCTCCTCGAAATCGATCAGCCGCGCGAGCACGGGACGGCGCATCTGGTGCGCGACGGCCGCGCGTACCAGTGCGCGCAGTACGTCGTCGCATGACGACAACGCACCAGCCCGGTCGACGTCGTCGAGCAAATGCGCACTCTCGCGCTCGACGAGCGCGGCCGTCAGCGCATCGCGGTTCGGGAAGTATTGATAGAGCGAGCCGATGCTGACGCCGGCCAGCGCCGCGACCGCGTTCGTCGTGTACCCGTCGAAGCCGTCGCGCTCCAGAATGCGAGCAGCGGCCTCGACGATCGCGTCGACGGTGGCCACCGAGCGGCGCTGTCGCGGCGCCTTGCGTGGTGACAGCGGGATGCGTGGAGACGATTCGGACATGGCTGGAACGCAAGTTTCCAATATGAGCAAACGCTCATATTCTAGAAACGCCCTTCCACGCCGTCAAAAGGAATCAGCGTGCCCAGCCCACTGCGCCCCCGTCCACCCAGTGCGTCCTCGTGAAGACGCGCCCCGAATGGCCCGGCCGCCCCGTGCCGGAACGCTGACGACTGCGGCGCGAACCCATCGCGCCGATCCGCAAGACTCACGGCGCAAGCACGTCGCCGCGCTTCGACGACACCGGGTTCTCCTCGGCGCGCGTGACCGACGTGTGGATCAGGGACGCACAGGATCGCCAGGCATGCGAACACGTGATCGAGGCGCTTCGCGAGATGCCGCCCCTGGATCGCGACGGCGACATCGTCGAGATCCTGTCGGGTGTCGAGTACGTGAATGCGTCCAACGACGGCAAGGTCGCACCGTCCGCCGTCCCGACCCCTGCAGCATGCAGACACGATGCAAGCGCCGCGTTTGCGCAGTCGTTCTTTCCATGCCGCCCGCAAAAAAGACGACTGTTGCAACATGCGGAACAACTGTTGTCGTACGTGACTCAACGGTCACATTGTGGGCATAATGACGCCTTTACCGCGCGCCCAGCCCATGTCGCCCGTCTTTCTAGCACCGCTCATCGTTGCCTGTGCGTTGTTCATGGAAAGCGTCGACGCGAACATCATCGTCACCGCCCTCCCCGCGATGGCGAGGGACTTCGGGCACAGCCCCGTCACGTTGAACATCGCGATCACGGCCTACGTGGTCGGGCTCGGCGTGTTCATCCCGATCTGCGGCTGGCTGGCCGACCGCTTCAGCGCACGCTCCGTATTCCGCACCGCGATCGGCATCTTCGTCGTCGGCTCGCTGATGTGCGCGGCATCCAGTTCCCTCGGCGTGCTCACGTTCGCGCGCTTCATCCAGGGCGTCGGCGGCGCGATGATGGTGCCGGTCGGCCGCATCATCATCTTCCGCGCGGTGCCGCGCTCGGATCTCGTGCGCGCGATGAACTACCTCGCGATTCCCGCGCTGTTCGGGCCCACGGTCGGGCCGCTGGTCGGCGGCTTCATCACGACCTACCTGCACTGGCGGATGATCTTCTTCATCAACGTGCCGATCGGCATCTACGGGATCTACCTCGCGAGCAAGCACATCGCGAATACGCGCGAACCGGATCCCGGCCCGCTCGACTGGTTCGGCTTCCTGCTGTCGGCCAGCGGCGCCGCGCTGCTGCTGATGGGCCTCACGCTGATCGACGGTTCGCTCACGTCGCGCTCGAACGCGCTCGTCATGTGCGTGGCCGGCGCCGTCCTGCTCGCGCTCTACGTGCCTTACGCGCGCCGCAAGGAGCGGCCGGTGCTCGACCTCAGCTTCCTGAAGATCCCCACGTATCACGCGAGCGTCGTCGGCGGGTCGCTGTTCCGCATCGGCCTCGGCGCGGTGCCGTTCCTGCTGCCGCTCGCGCTGCAGGAAGGGCTCGGCATGAGCGCGTTCCATTCGGGGCTCATCACGTGCGCGTCCGCGTTCGGCGGCGCGATGAGCCGCTCGACGGCCACCCATACGCTGCGCCGCTTCGGCTTCCGCACGGTGCTGATCTACAACGCGGCCTTCGCGGGGCTCGCGATCGCCGCGTACGGCGTGTTCCATCCTGGCATGGCGACCTGGGCGATCTGGCTGATCGTGCTCGTCGGCGGCATCTTCCCCGCGTTGCAGTTCACGAGCCTGAACTCGATGATCTACGCGGACATCTCGCCGCGCGATGCGGGCCGCGCGACGAGCCTCGGCAGCGTCGTGCAGCAGATGTCGCTCGGCCTGGGCGTGACGGTGGCCGGCCTCGTGCTGCACATCTCGCACTGGCTGCAAGGTCATCAGAAGATGGTGTGGTCGGATTTCTGGCCCGCGTTTCTCGTGGTCGGGCTGTGCTCGTTCGCGTCGATTCCGATCACGCGGCGGTTGCCGCCCGGCGCCGGCGACGAAGTCGCGCGCGGCAAGCGGCAATAGCGATCAGGCAGGCGAACGGGAAATAACGAAAGGGGCAGAACGAAAAACCGCCCGCGAAGCAAACCGGAAAAACAAAAAAATCAGCGGACATCCACACGGGGCCGGTGCACAGCCGCATGGATGTCCGCTCAGGGCTCCGGGTCTCCCGATGGGGGTTGAGAATCCCGGATTCGCTTCCTGCGTGCCATGGACATATGTGCGTCGGAAGCAAAATCGTTGCGCGTCTTTATCGTCGCGCCATGAACTGCACTATAGGGAAACTTGCGAAACGCATCTGTCAACCATTGTCAGACACGATGCATCGGCACGTCGCACGCGCGCGCCGCTTTCGCGCTAAAGTGGTTCCCGACCATCACTCCCGGCCGCCCTTCCGATGCTTACGCTCTCGCCCGCCGCCGCCCGCGCGCTGCATCTCGCCGCGCAGGGCCTGCTGACCCCGCCCCGCCGCAAGGCGACCAAGTCCGACGTGCTCGACACGATCCGCCGGATGGCGCAGTTGCAGATCGACACCATCCACGTCGTCGCGCGCAGCCCGTACCTCGTGCTGTTCAGCCGTCTCGGCGATTTCTCGCCGCAGTGGCTCGACGAGCATCTCGCCGAGGCGCGCCTGTTCGAATACTGGTCGCACGAAGCGTGCTTCCTGCCGGTCGAGCAGTTCGGCCTGATGCGCTACAAGATGCTCGATCCGTCAGGGATGGGCTGGAAGTACGCAGCCGAATGGCATGAGCAGAATCGTCCGGACATCGAACGGCTGCTCGCGCGGATTCGCGACGGGGGCCCCGTCCGCTCGGCCGATTTCGCCCGCGAGGATGGCGTGAAAGGCAACGGCTGGTGGGATCGCAAGCCCGAGAAGCAGCACCTGGAAGTGCTGTTCACGACGGGCGACCTGATGGTGTCGGAACGCCGCAATTTCCAGCGCGTGTACGACGTGCGCGAGCGCGTGCTGCCCGACTGGGACGACGCGCGCGACCTGCCGCCCCGCCACGCCGTGCTGCCCGCGCTGCTCGACTACACGTGCCGCGCGCTCGGCGTCGTGCGCGCGGACTGGGTGGCCGACTACTATCGGCTGCCGCGCCGATCGTACCGCGCGGAGCTCGAGCAGCTCGCGGACGCGGGCGACCTGATCCCGGTGGCGATCGACGACTGGAAGGAGCCGGCCTACGTGCATCGCTCGCTCGAAGCGTTGCTGCCGGCCGCGCAGGCCGACACGCTGCGCTCGACGGTCACGACGCTGCTGTCGCCGTTCGACCCGGTCGTCTGGGACCGGCGGCGTGCATCGACGCTATTCGGTTTCGATTACACGATCGAATGCTATACGCCCGGGCACAAGCGGCGTTACGGCTACTTCTGCCTGCCGGTGCTGCATCGCGGCCGGCTGGTCGGGCGCATCGACGCGAAAGCGCATCGCACGCTCGGCACGTTCGAACTGAAGGTCGTGCATGTCGAGCCGGGCGTGCGGTTCGGCACGGGGCTCGCAGCGGATATCGCGAAAGCGGTGAAGAAGCTCGCGGCGTGGCACGGCACGCCGGAAGTCACGGTCGGGCAGGCCCCGCCGGAGCTGGTGAAGGCGCTGGCCGGCGCGTAGACGGTCACGCAGCCGGCTGGCACGGCGGCGCCGCGCGCCGCCGGCCGTCACTCAGTCGCGCAGCTTGCGGAAACGCGGCGTGCCGTCTTCGAGGTTCCCGTTGAACATCGCTTCCGGCCGCACCCACAGCCCGCGCGCATGCGGCCACAGATGTTCGTACACGACCACCGATTCCTCGGTTTCGGAATGGCGAGCAACGCCGATGTAGCGATACAGCCCGCCCTTGTAATGGCGATGCGTCGCGAGCTGTTCGGCTTCCTGTTCGGTCATGATGGGCTTCTCTTCGGCAAAAACGGAAAGCGCGTATTGTATGCGCTGCGCCGCGCGTCAGCGATTCGCGTAGATGTCCGGGCGGCGGATCTCCATCACCCGCTCGGGATTCGCCGACGGCCCGAAGCCGACCGGCCGGTACAGCTCGTGCGCATCGGACGTCACGAGCATGATGCGGCGCAGGCCCTGCACCATCTCCTGCGCGAACACGTGGTCGATCAGCGCGCGGCCGTAGCCGTTGCCGCGCTCGGCCGGCAGCACGAACACGTCGCACAGGTACGCGAACGTCGCGTGATCGGTGACGAGCCGCGCGAACCCGACGAGCCGGTCGCCCACGTAGGCGCCGAAGCACAGCGAGCCTGCGATCGCACGCTCGACCACGTCGCGCGGAATGCCCTGCGACCAGTACGCGTCGCGATGCAGGAAGTCGAAGATCGCGTCGACGTCGAGTTCGCGCTTGTCGGTGGAAAATCTCAGCGTGGCAGGGGTGGCAGCGGGCACGTCGGTCTCCGGTTGGTGTGGTGGCAGGCGAAACGCTGACGATACCGCGCGGCGCGAGGGGCGACAAGCGGCGGCGGTCATCCGGACGAGACGAAGAAGCGGCTCGACGCTCTCACGTCGCCGCAGCCGCAACCGCAACCGACCGTGCAAGCACTGGACCTCGATTCGGTGACAATGTCGCCTGCCCAATCAACCCGCCACGCCGCTTCATGCCCTACCGTCTCATCGCATTCGACTTCGACGGCACGCTCGCCGATTCGCTCGACAGCTTTCTCGCGGCGCTGTCGGAAGCGTCGCGCCTGCACGGCTTTCGCGACGCCACGCCGGAGCTGCGCCCGGCGCTGCGCGGCATGTCGGCCCGCGACATCATTCGTGCACTCGAGGTGCCGATGTGGAAAGTGCCGCGCGTGACGATCGACATGCGTCGCCTGATGCAGCCGCGCGTCGCGCAAGTGGCGCTGTTCCCTGGTGTCGACGAAACGTTCGACGCGCTCGCCGCGCGCGGCATCCGCATCGCGATCGCCACGTCGAATACCGAGGCGATCGTGCGCGACCGGCTCGGCCCGCACGCCAGCAGCCGTGTCGAGCATTTCGCGTGCGGCATTCCGCTGTTCGGCAAGGCACGCCGCCTGCGCGCACTCGTTCATGAGGCCGGCGTGCGCAACGATGAAGTGCTGTATGTCGGCGATGAAATCCGCGACGCCGACGCGGCACGACGCGCGCGCATTGCATTCCAGGGCGTCGCGTGGGGCTACACCGCGCCGGACGCGTTGCAGGCGCATTGCGCGACACCGTTGCTGCCGCGTCTCGACGCATTGCTCGATCGCGTGTGACGCATTCGCGCGCTGCGCGCATCCGGTTCGGCCCATCGTGCGATGCGCTCGGCATCGCACGACACCGCAACAAGACGATGAAAAGCAGATGACACACACGTGCCTTTCGCCCGTCGCCTGCACGCAAAAATTGCCGCCACCGCACACCCGACAGGTACGCAATACCTGTCGGCGCGCGTGCTCATCGATTCGTCTTACCAACCGTTACACAAACCACAGCGCGGTTGCACCTGCTACCGGATCGCTCTCCTAGAATCGGTCGGGTCGGAAAACACGTCGACCGGCGCCGCGGCAGAGCGGCGGTCGAATCCGGCCCGGGCGCGCCCGGTCTCTCGCACAGCGACGGATCACGTGATCCGTTTTTCAACCAGAGCCCCGATCGAAAGGAGGTCCCATGAACCGCTTTCCCCAAGTCTCGCGCCTTGCTTTGTCTGCCGCTGGCCTGCTTCTCGTCGCCGTGACGGCGACCGCACAAACCGCACAGCCGGCACCGGCCGCACCGAACGCACCGGCCGCCGCCGCGACGCGCATCCACGAAGCCGACCAGGCCTTCATCACGGACGGCACGAAGACCGTGTCGACGCAGCACGACGCGGCGCGCATCGCCGATTCGCGCACGTCGGACAGCCAGGTCAAGGCGTTCGCCCAACGCGTGTCGACCGACGATGAAAAGATCATCCAGGCGATGCGCGCAGCCAGCCCGCGCGGCGTCGACGTGCCGGCCAACGACCCCGACACGTCGGTGCTGAACAGCATCAAGAGCCTGCGTGGCGCCGAGTTCGACAAGGCGTACATCGAGCAGGTCGCGCTTGCCGGCCAGCAGAAGGCCATCTCGGCATTCCAGGCCGAAATCGCGTCGGGCCGCGACACGAAGCTGAAGGAAGTCGCCCGCCAGTCGCTGCCGATCCTGCAGAAGCACTACGCCGACGCGCAGAAGCTCGCGGAACGCCACCACCTCGCCTCGGCGCAGTAACGCGCCGCAGCGCCGCACATCATGTGCGGCGCGCTGCTTCCCCTGTCGTCGCGTCGCCGCTCCCCTTCCGGCGGCGCGACGCACATCCGACGTCACGCTTCACGCGTTACGTCGCGAGCTTCGCCAACAGCCGCGCACGCACTTCCGGCCATTCGTCGTCGATGATGCTGAAGCGCACCGAATTGCGCTTGCGGCCATCCGGCATGATCCGTTCGTGCCGCACGATGCCTTCCTGCTTCGCACCGAGCCGCAGGATCGCCGCGCGCGATTTCTCGTTCAGCTCGTCGGTCGTGAACTGCACGCGCACGCACTGCAGCACGTCGAACGCATAGCCCAGCAACAACCATTTCGCTTCGGTATTCGCACGCGTGCGCTGCGCCGATTCGCTCAGCCACGTATGGCCGATCTCGAGCTTGCGGTTCTTGCGATCGATCTTCCAGAAGCGCGTGCTGCCGATCACGCGGCCCGATGCGCGATCGACGATCGCAAACGGCATCACGGCGCCGGTGGCGAGGCCCTGCAATGCGGTCGCGATATACGCGTCGATCGTCTCCGGGCCCGGCACGACCGTGACCTTCAGGTTCCACAACTGGCCGTCGGCAGCCGCGTCCAGCAGCGCCTGCCGGTCGGATGGATCGAGCGGCCTCAGTTCGACGCGTTCGCCGGTGAGGATCGGTGGTTCGAGGGAAACGGAAGCGTCGGTCATGAAGGGTTCCGGAAAGAGGCGACGTTGACGGCGAAACGCCCATCATACGGCTGCGTCAGCCGAGCAGCGTTGCCAATCGGCGGCGGATCGCCTTTGCCTCGCCGCGCAGCGCATCGGCAAACGCATCGACGAGCAGGCTCTTGGGGCGGTGCTCGGGCACGATCACGCTGACCCGGTACGGAAACGACCGCGTAAGCGGCCGCACGTGCAGGTCGCGCCCGACGAAATCGAGCGCGGTCAGCGGATTGACGATCGCGGCACCGAGCCCCTGCCGCACGAACGCGCACACCGACACCGCCGACGGTGTTTCGACCACCGAGCGCGGCGCGATGCCGAGCTGCGCGAACGCCTCGTCGATCAGGATGCGGTACGGATCGTTCAGCGACAGGCTCACGAACGGACGATCGGCGAGATCCAGCAGATCGATCGCATCCTGCGCGAGCAGCGGATGGCCGTCGGGCAACACACACACTTCGTCGACTTCGAGCAGCGGCGTGAGCACGGTGCCGGCCGGCGCGACGTCGTGCTCGGTCAGCCCGAGGTCGTAACGCTGCGCGGTCAGCCACTCTTCGAGCACCGGCGATTCCTGCGTCGCCACCGATACGCTGACGCCCGCGTGGGCCTCGTGAAAACGCCGGCACGCGCCAGGCAGGATCGCGTGCGAGAACGCCGGCAGCGCGATCACCGACAACTGACCGTCGCGAAATTCGCGCAGCCGCGCGGCCGTCGCCGCGACGCGTTCAAGCCCCACATACGCAAGCCGCACGTCGTCGAACAGCGTGAGCGCGGCCATCGTCGGCCGCAGCCGTCCGTGCGCGCGCTCGAACAGCGCGAAGCCGACGACCTGCTCCATGCGCGCAAGCTCGCGGCTGATCGTCGGTTGCGACGTATAGAGCATCTCCGCCGCGCGCGTCGTGCTGCCGGTAACCATCAGCGCGCGAAAGACCTCGATATGGCGGTGCGTGAGCATGATCGTCTATATCAGATATGAATCGAATGTCGATAAACAGGCATTTTACTGTATAGACAATCAGGCGCATCATTCACGCTATCCGTTCATTCGACCCGATTCATCTGCCATGTCTCTCGATTCCCGCCAGCTCGCGACGCTCGCGCAGCAATACGGCACCCCGCTGTGGGTGTACGACGCCGACGTCATCCGCGACCGCATCGCCCAACTGCGTCAGTTCGACGTGATCCGTTACGCGCAGAAGGCGAACTCGAACGTCCATATCCTGAAGCTGATGCGCGAAGAAGGCGCGTGCGTCGACGCCGTATCGCTCGGCGAGATCGAGCGCAGCCTCGCGGCCGGCTTCAGCCCGGCAGGCGAGCCGGAAGGCGTCGTGTTCACGGCCGACCTGATCGACCGCCCGACGCTCGCGGCCGTGCTGAAGCACGGCGTGACCGTGAACGCCGGTTCGCTCGACATGCTCGCCCGCATCGGCGAGCACGCGCCCGGCCATCGCGTGTGGCTGCGCGTCAACCCCGGTTTCGGCCACGGCCACAGCAACAAGACCAATACCGGCGGCCCGCAGAGCAAGCACGGCATCTGGATCGACGACGTACCGCGCGCGATCGAGATCGTGCGCCAGTACGGGCTGAAGCTCGTCGGCATCCACATGCATATCGGGTCGGGCGTCGACTACGGCCACCTGTCGCAGGTGTGCGATGCGATGGTCGATCTCGTCTCGTCGCTCGGTCATGACATCGACGCGATCTCGGCCGGCGGCGGCCTGTCGATCCCGTATCGCGACGGCGAGCCGCGTGTCGACGTCGGCCACTACTTCAGCCAGTGGGACGCCGCGCGCAAGCGGATCGAACGGCATCTCGGCCACCCGGTGCGCATCGAGATCGAACCGGGCCGCTTCCTCGTCGCCGAAGCCGGCACGCTCGTCACCGAAGTGCAGGCCGTCAACCGCCGCCCGAAGCACGATTTCGTGCTGATCGACGCGGGCTTCAACGACCTGATGCGCCCGTCGATGTACGGCAGCTACCACGCGGTGTCGGTGCACACGCACGATGGCGCGCTGCCGGCCGGCCGGCCGCTCGTCGATCTCGCGATCGCGGGGCCGCTGTGCGAATCGGGCGACGTGTTCACGCAGGACGCGGGCGGTGTGGTCACGCACCGCAAGCTGGCGCAGCCGCAGATCGGCGACCTGCTGTTCCTGCACGACGCGGGCGCATACGGCGCGTCGATGTCCTCGAACTACAACAGCCGGCCGCTCGCGCCGGAAGTGCTCGTCGATCGCGGCACGCCGCGGCTGATCCGCCGCCGGCAGACGATCGACGAATTGCTCGCGCTCGAAACGTTCGAGTAACGCGCATCCCGCGTCACGAAGGCCAACGGCCAGGCTTGCCACTCACGGCAGCCTGGCCGTTTTGCTTTTCGACGCACGGCCGGATCGCAGCCCGGAGCAACCGTTCACCCGTACCGTAGCACCTGATCCTTCTCATCGTGCGCAACCGCAGCAGATCGCATGCGCCACCTTTCGCACGCAGAGAAAAACATTCCACGTCGCGTGAAAAGTGCACGCATCTTTGGAAACACATTCCCTTTTGACAAAACTAAGATTGCCCTCAGTCGCACCGCATTCCTGTCGCCGGATACGCATCGACGATGCATCCGGTCCACCACACTCGCAATGCTGCACGGGCAATCATGAATCGCACGCTTGAACGCTTCGCCGCACACGCCGGCCTTCGCTGCTGCTCACGCGCCTGCGTCATCCATCGGTACGCGCACCCGACCTTCATCGGCCACGAACGCATGCCGTAACGCACGGCATCGCGCACGGCGGACAGCCACGCCCGCCGCCGCACGCTTCATCGACTTCCCGCTCACGGCGACGCCGCCCGTCGCCGCGGCATCGCACACCCTGAATTTTCGACAACAACCCCGGAGACAACCATGAAGCACTTCACCCCGACGTTCAAGCAAGGCATCGCGGCCGCCCTCCTCTGCATCGCGACCGCGACATCGCACGCGGCTGACCTGCTCGACACCGTCAAGCAGGCCGGTGTGCTGAAGATCGCGCTGGAAGGCACCTATCCGCCGTTCGACTATCGCAATGCCGATGGCCAGCTCGAAGGCTTCGACGTCGATGTCGCGAAGGCGGTTGCCGCTCGTCTCGGCGTGAAGCCGCAGTTCGTGACGACCGAATGGAGCGGGATTCTCGCCGGCCTGCAGGCCGGCAAGTTCGACGTGATCGTCAACCAGGTCGCGATCACCCCGTCGCGCCAGCAGGCGCTCGACTTCAGCGCGCCGTACGTGTATTCGTCCGCGCAGCTGCTGCAACGGCAAAACGATGCGCGCGCATTCAAGTCGCTCGACGAACTGAAGGGCAAGAAGGTCGGCGTGACGATGGGCAGCAACTATGTCGATCTGGTCAAGACCGTGCCCGCGATCGACCTGCAGGTCTACCCCGGTACGCCGGAAAACCTGCGTGACCTGGCGGCCGGCCGGATCGACGCGGCGGTCAACGATCGCCTGATGCTCAGCTACCTGATCAAGAACTCGCACCTGCCGCTGCGCCCCGGCTCCGTGCTCGCGGGCGGCGAAGACCGGATGGGCATCCCGTTCCGCAAGGGCAATCCGAAATTCGCGAAGGCAATCGACGACGCCGTGGCGTCGCTGCAGCAGGACGGCACGCTGAAGAAGATCTCGATGCAGTGGTTCGGCGCGGACACGACCAAGCCGGTGACGCAATAACGCAGCCCGCCCCGCGCACGAACGCACGAACGCGCGGGGCGTCCGGCACACAATCAGGAGACACGCAATGGAAGCACTCCAACTGGTCGTACATACGCTGCCCGTGATGGTCAAGGGCGCCATGCTCACGCTGAAGTTTGCCGTCGCGTCGATGGCGCTGGGTCTCGTCGTCGGGCTCGTGATCGCGATCATGCGCATCGGCAGCAACCGGCTTGCCGCCGGCCTCGCGCAAGGCTACGTCAGCCTGATGCGCGGCACGCCGCTGCTCGTGCAGATGTTCGTCGTCTACTACGGGCTGCCCGATCTCGGCATCACGCTCGACCCCACGACGGCCGGCATCTTCACGCTGACGCTCAACGCAGGCGCCTATCTGTCCGAGAGCATGCGCGGCGCGATTCTCGGCATCGGCCGCGGGCAATGGGCGGCCGCCCACAGTCTCGGCCTCACGCACGTACAGACATTGCGCTACGTCGTCTGTCCGCAAGCGCTGCGCCTCGCGGTACCGAGTCTCGGCAATACGCTGATCAGCCTGATCAAGGACACGTCGCTGGTCTCCGTGATCACCGTCACCGAATTGCTGCGCTCGACGCAGGAGGTGATCGCCGCGACGTTCCAGCCGCTGCCGCTCTATCTCGCCGCCGCCGCGATCTACTGGGTCCTCAGCACGCTGCTCACGCGGCTGCAGGGTCGCGTCGAGACGCGCCTCGCACTGCCGTCCACGCATTGAACGCGCCCGACCTTCACATGAACTCCATCGACGGACAGAACATGATTACGCTCGACAACGTATCGAAATGGTATGGCAAGCACCAGGTGCTCTCGGCATGCAGCGCGGCCGTCTCGAAGGGCGAAGTGGTCGTCGTGTGCGGGCCGTCCGGCTCCGGAAAATCGACGCTGATCAAGACGATCAACGGCCTCGAACCGTTCCAGAAAGGCAGCATCACCGTCGACGGCACGCGGCTCGGCGATCCCGCCGCGAAGCTTGCGCAATTGCGCGCCCGCGTCGGCATGGTGTTCCAGCATTTCGAGCTGTTCCCGCACCTGTCGATCACCGACAACCTGACGCTTGCGCAGATCAAGGTACTCGGCCGCCGCAAGGACGAGGCCGTCGAGAACGGCATGAAGCTGCTCGACCGTGTCGGCCTGAAGGCGCATGCGCACAAATATCCGGGGCAGTTGTCCGGCGGGCAGCAGCAGCGCGTCGCGATTGCGCGCGCGCTGTCGATGAACCCGGTCGCGATGCTGTTCGACGAGCCGACCTCCGCGCTCGATCCCGAGATGATCAACGAAGTGCTCGACGTGATGGTCGAGCTCGCGCGCGACGGCATGACGATGGTATGCGTCACGCATGAAATGGGCTTTGCGCGGAAGGTCGCGCATCGCGTGATCTTCATGGACCAGGGCGCGGTGGTCGAGGACGCGGCCAGCGACCGGTTCTTCGCGGCGCCGCATTCCGAACGCGCGCGCGACTTCCTCGACAAGATCCTGCATTGACCGCGCAACAGCTGCCCCGCTTCGATTGATCGACACCCAAAGGAGACATCTTGAACCACCTGCATTCGCCCGACACCGTTCTCGCCCATGAAGGCCGCTCGCACAGCCAGCCCGGCTCGCCGGTCAACCCGCCGGTCTATCGCCAGTCGACGCTGCTCTTTCACGGCACCGACGCACTCGACGCCGTACGCGGCACGCCGCTCGCGTACGGGCGTCATGGCAGCCCGACCACGCGCGCGCTCGAGAAAGCGCTCGCGCGGCTCGAAGGCGCACACGCCGCGTTGCTGACACCCAGCGGCCTGAGTGCGATCACGACCGCACTGCTCGCGGTGCTGAATCCGGGCGACCATCTGCTGATGGCCGACTCGGTGTACGACCCGACCCGGTCGTTCTGCGACGAAACGCTGGCGCGCCTCGGTATCACGACGACTTACTACGATCCGACGATCGGCGCGGACATCGCGGCGCTGATGCAGCCGAACACGCGCGCGGTATTCGCCGAATCGCCGGGCTCGCTGACCTTCGAAGTGCAGGATATTCCGGCCATCTGCCGCGTCGCGCACCGGCACGACGCGGTCGTGCTGCTCGACAACACGTGGGGCACGCCGCTGAATTTCCGCTCGTTTTCGCATGGCGTCGACGTGTCGATTCATGCCGCGACCAAATACATCGCCGGGCACTCGGACGTGCTGATGGGGGCGATTCTGACGACCGAGGCGCTCGCGCCGAAGGTCACGCGCTTCTACCGGCAACTCGGCATGACCGTCAGCGGTGACGACGCGTATCTCGCGCTGCGCGGCCTGCGTACGCTGTCGGTCCGGCTCGAGCGGCATCAGCGCAACGCGCAGGTGTTGACCGACTGGCTGTCGCAGCAGCCGGAAGTCGCGCGGATCCTGTATCCGGCGCGCCCCGGCGACGCCGGCCATGCGCTGTGGCAGCGCGATTTCACGGGCGCGTGCGGGCTGTTCGGCGTGGTGCTGCATCCGCAGGCCGACGAAGCCGTGCGCGCCCTGCTCGACGGCATGACGTGCTTTGGCATGGGGTATAGCTGGGGCGGCTTCGAGAGCCTGATCATCCCGTCCAATCCGTCGCGTAACCGCACCGCCACCCAATGGGCGGCGACCGGCCCGCTGCTGCGGATTCATGCGGGGCTCGAGCATCCCGACGACATGATTGCCGACCTCGCCGCCGGCTTCGCGAGAATGCGCGCCGCCGCGCTCGCGGAAGCGTGACATCCGGCGACGTTACGCATGCACTCCCCCATCACGTTTTCTTCGACGTTTTTCCCTCTGTCATAGCGAGACCATCATGAAAGACACACTGTTCATTCTCCGCCCGGGTTTCTTCAAGGACTCCGAAGGTCCGTTCTACTGCGGCGATTCGGTTTCCGTCGAAGGGCTGCTGAGTTTCTATCCGCAGTTGCGCGACGCCGTCGACGTCGAATACATCGACGCCCCGCGTCCGCGCCAGCCGATCGTCACACTGCTAGGTGCGGACAACCAGTCGGCCCCGGTGCTCGTGCTCGGCGACGGACAGGTGCCGGATGACGACACCCTTGCGATTCGTGAGCACAACGGCCGACGCTTCATCGATTCGCCTGCCGATATCCGGCGGTACCTGTCGGCGCAATACGGCGTGGCGCACGTCGCCTAAGCGCACCGGCGCGTGCGGTCGAGCGGCCGCACGGAACGGGGCGCGCGAAGCGCGCCCGTTCTCCGCCCCGCCTCCGGCCGCGCTACTTCACCGCCACGCGCACGTCGGCGCCCGCCGCGCGCCACGCCTTCAGCAACGCCGCGCGCCGCCGCGGATAGCGCACGTCCAGCGGTTCGAGCCCGACGATGCGATCCGTCCGGAAATGCCGGAAATCGTTCCGGCCTTCGCACCACGCCGCCACGATCCGCACGTCATTGAAATAGCCGAGCGCGAACGGCCACACGATCCGTTCGTCGATCGTTTTCCGGCCCTCGCCCGTGTAGCGGATCCTGAGCTTGCTTTCGGTACGGATCGCCGCGCGCACGACACCCATGTCGATGGCCTCCCGATCCACGATCGTGCGCGGACCGACGAGCAGCGTCGTGCATTCCATCTCGCGACGCAACTCGGCGGGCAGCACGGCAGAGATTTTGGCGAGTGCATCGGCGGCAGCCGTCGTGAGCTGCGCATCCGCAAACTTCCCGACCCAGCGAAAACCGAGCATCAGCGCTTCCAGTTCCGTTTGAGAAAACATCAGCGGCGGCAGCATGAACCCGGCGCGCAGCACATAGCCGACACCCGGCTCGCCGTCGATGTCGGCCCCTTGCGCTTGCAGCGACGCGATATCGCGATAGACCGTCCGGAGGCTGACGCCGAGTTCCCCGGCCAGCACGCGACCGCTCACCGGGCGGCGGTGGCGCCGCAGCACCTGCAGCAGCGAGAGCAATCGTTCGGCACGTGTCATCGTTCCATGCTGCCACTTTCTGACAGCATCCATTCATAGAATGGAACGCATCTTAATCGATCCCAGGACGGCTCCGCATGACTTCCCCGAATCTCGTTCTTCTGTATGTCGAGGACCCGGCGCAAAGCGCGCAATTCTACGAGCGCCTGTTCGGGCGACCGCCGGTCGCCGTGTTTCCCACCTATGCGGCCTTCACGTTCGACAACGGGCTGCATCTGGGCCTGTGGTCGACCAGCGCACGCGATTTCGTATCGGGCGGCGCCGGCCACCGCTCGGAGCTGGCCTTCATGGTCGACGACGATCGCGAAGTCCGGCGCCTGTACGACGCGTGGAAGGCACTCGGCGTGCCGTTCGAACAGGCGCCGATGACGGCGGTATTCGGCCTGACGTTCGTCGCGCTCGATCCGGACGGCCACCGCTTGCGCGTGTGCACGCCGGACGACTGAGCGCGAGCGGGCGCGACCTTCGGCCGGTCGCGCCCGCGCATTGGCTCAGGCTCGCGCGTCAGCTCGTACGCCGCATGGGCGCTATTTTCGAGAAGTATTTCGCGCCCGCCACGCAGCCGACCACGACGACCGTCACCACGACCATCGATGGCGGCACCGTCTCGTGCAGCAGCCCGGCCGCGAGCAGCAAGCCGAAGAACGGCTGCAGCAGCTGCAACTGGCCGACGCCCGCGATTCCGCCGAGCGCGAGCCCGCGATACCAGAACACGAAGCCGATCAGCATGCTGAACAGCGACACGTACGCGAGCCCCCACAGCGCAGCGGCATCGACGCCGTCGAACGACACGGGCCAGGTGAGCCACGTGAGCGGCAGCATCAGCGGCAGCGACAGCACGAGCGCCCACGAGATCACCTGCCAGCCGCCGAGTTCGCGCGACAGGCGTGCGCCTTCCGCATAGCCCAGCCCGCACGCGACGATCGAGGCAAGCATCAGCGCGTCGCCGACCACCGACGCCCGGCCGCCGTTGCGCAACGCAAACGCGGCCACCGCGCCGCTGCCGATGATCGAGAAGATCCAGAACGGCAGCCGCGGCCGTTCGCCGCCGCGCCATACGCCGAACAGCGCGGTCGCGAGCGGCAGCAACCCGACGAACACGATCGCGTGCGCGGACGTCACGTGCTTCAGCGCAAGCGCCGTCAACAACGGAAAGCCGATCACGACCCCGAGCGCGACGATGGCCAGCGACACGGCCTCGGCACGCGTCGGCCGCCGCTGCTTCAGCACGACGAGCAGCAGCAGGCCGAGCGCGCCGGCGATCGTCGCGCGTGCGAACGTGAGGAACAGCGGGTCGAGCCCCTGCACCGCGATACGCGTCGCGGGCAGCGAGCCACTGAAGATGATCACGCCCAGCAAGCCGCTGAGCCATCCGTCGGTCGTCTTTTGCACGGGAAATCCTGAATGGGATAAGTGGATGACCGATGATCCGCCGCTCGCGAAAAGCGCGTAAGCTACAGCCCAATACAATTCGGACAAACTGTACTGGACAACCGGCCGTACAGTTCATTCTTCGCCATGAGCCAGGCCACCCCGCTTCCCGTTCCGCCCACCCCGTCGCGCACACGCGTGGAAACCGTGATGGATACGTTGCGCGCACGAATCGCGAGCCGCGCACTGGTGCCCGGCGCGCGCGTGCCGTCGATCCGGATGATGGCGGACGCGCTCGGCGTGTCGAAATCGACCGTCGTCGATGCATACGAACGGCTCGCGAGCGAAGGCGTGCTCGTCGCGCGCCGCGGCTCGGGTTTCTATGTGTCGGGGCACGCGCCACCGCTCGCGCTCGCCGATCTCGGCCCGCAGCTCGATCGCGGGCTCGATCCGCTGTGGCTGTCGCGCCAGTCGCTCGAGGCGGCGCCGACGTCCGTGAAGCCCGGTTGCGGTTGGTTGCCGCCGTCGTGGCTGCCGGACGAGAGCCTGCGCCGCGCGCTGCGCGCCGCGTCGCGCGACGAATCCGACGCGCTGACCGACTACGCAACGCCGCTCGGCCTGCCCGCGATGCGCCAGCAGCTCGCCTGGCGGCTCGCGCAACACGGCGTCCAGGCCGAACCCACGCAGATCATGCTGACCGACAGCGGCTCGCACGCACTCGATCTCGTCTGCCGCCTGCTGCTGGAGCCGGGCGACACGGTCGTGCTCGACGATCCGTGCTACTTCAACTTCCAGGCGCTGCTGCGTGCGCACCGTGCGCGGATCGTCAGCGTCCCGTACACGCCGAACGGCCCCGATCTCGCGCGCTTCGAGCAGGTACTCGCCGAGCACCAACCGCGCCTGTACATCACCAACTCGGCACTGCACAACCCGACCGGCGCGACGCTCGCGGCGCCCGTCGCGCACCGGCTGCTGACGCTCGCGGCCGAACACGGCCTGCTGATCGTCGAGGACGACATCTTCGCGGATTTCGAGAGCACGCCCGCGCCGCGCCTGGCGGCGTTCGACGGGTTGTCGCGCGTCGTGTCGATCGGCAGCTTCTCGAAGACGCTGTCGGCCGCGATCCGCTGCGGCTATGTCGCCGCGCGCCCGGAATGGATCGAGGCGCTCGTCGACCTGAAGCTCGCGACGTCGTTCGGCCATGCGCAGATCGGCGCGAACGTCGTTCACCGGCTGCTCGTCGACGGCACGTACCGGCGCCACGTCGACAGCCTGCGTACGCGCCTCGCGGATGCGATGGGCGAAACGCTCCGACGCGTCACGCGCGCCGGGCTGCGGATCTGGACGGAGCCGCGCGGCGGCCTGTTCGTGTGGGCGGCGTTGCCCGACGGTCTCGACGCCGCGCGCGTCGCGCGCCATGCGCTCGATCACGATGTGGTGCTCGCGCCCGGCAATGTGTTCAGCGCGTCGCACAGCGCGACGTCGTACCTGCGCTTCAATGTGTCGCGCTGCAAGGGACCGGCGGTGTTCGATGCGCTGGCGCGGGCGATGGACGCGGCGCAGGCGGCACACGTCCCGGAATCGCATCCGACGAGTTGCCAATGATCCTGTTCGGCAATGCCGACAAGGCTTGCCGAACTCGATCGCGGATCACACAATGCCGAAATCCCCGTTCCGAACAAAAATCATGAGATCCATTTCCGGGAAAGCACTCTGGCTCGTCGTGGCGTTGCTACCCACCGCGCATGCGAACGCCGATGCGGTCTACGAGTACGCGAACCACAACGAGTACGTCGAGGCAACCAGGGCATCGTCCTATCTCGGTCACGACGGCAAAACCTTGCTGGTCGCCACTTACGCGTACACGTATACATTCAAAAGCACGCGCGACATCACCGAAGACCTGAATGCCATCCACAATCCGGACGCAGTCTGGCGGCCCTATCTGTCGGACATCTACGCCGACGCGAATCAGGCTTCGTTTACGGCGAACCTCGTCATTTGCTTCGGACATGACAATGGCAGGCCGTCGCCCGCCGAGCGCCTGACGTTGCTGAACGCAGGATTCAAGCCTGACGGTGAATACATCCTCTGCAAGAACTCACCGATGGACGGCACGAGAGCACCGTTCCTGAGCGACGCCGCGCTTGGCGCGCTGGCGAAACAGAACGACATGGAGTCGATCTCGATCGGCGGACCGGCCACTGACAGCCTGACCGTTCATGTACCGGATACGACCATGGGAAAGGCGGCCAAGGTCGTCAAGGCGCCGTTCAAGAAAGCGGGCGAATTCATCAGGCATGCGATCTCACCGTTTGGGCTGATGATGTGCAAAGGCAGTTGCGGCCTGCCGGGCGGCTGACCGGCAGGCGCGGGGCGGCACACACACCGCGTGCCCCCCCGCCCGTCTACCTCACACCTCTCCCGCGTGCGCCCTCGCCCGCACTTCCGCAAACGACGTATCGACGAGCAACCGCCCCGTATCGAACACCGTTTCCAGCGCTTCCTCCCACTCGCCTTCCAGCATCCGGTCGTCCCACGCCGCAGGCAGCGTCGTCGTCCGATACTCACCGGTGCGGAAACTGCGCAGCAGCGTGAGCCGCCCCTTCTTCGAGCGCTTGCCCTGATCGGTGACCGGATCCTTGCGGACGTCGTGCCACACGCCGCCGCGCCGGATCGCCGAGCACTTCATCGCGAAGCGCTGCGTATCGCGGTTCACCTGCTGCAGCAGCCCGCCGCCCATGCCGAACACGACGTTGCCGGCCGCATAGCCAGCGTCGTCGAGCGCCGAAAGAATCGCTTCGATCGACAGCTCGTCGACGCCGTCGCCCTGGATCACGCGCACGCGATTCAGCACGCGCCGCCCCTTGCCGTTCACGGTCGAGCCGAACGATGCGTCGAGCGCACGCACGGTCTGCAGCACGATCGTCACGGGGTCGCCCGAATCGGGGCGCACGACCAGCGTCGCACCTGAATCGAGCACGGCCTGGCGAAGCTCGCCGCCCCACAGATCGAGTGCGGCAAACAGATCATAGGAGTCCGATACGACCGACACGATCGCACCGGGCAGCCCGAAGCGGCGAATCATGTTCCGGTACGCATCGGCTTCGTGCTCACGCCCCCACGACGTGATCGTGCTGTGCTCGGCCGCGGGTACCGAATATGCTGCCATCGGCTCACGATAGAAGCGGTTCGCGGCCAGTACGCCGAGCACCGTGTCCGAACCCATGAAGTTCACGAGGTGCGCGGCACCGCCGATCGCGGCCGACTCCGCGCTCGATACGCCGCGCGCGCCGAAGTCGTGCAGCTTGAACGGCAGTTGCGCGAGATCGTCGTCGGTCTTTTCGAGGAAGTGGCGGATCGTCTGCCGCAGGTGCCAGCTACGCGTCGCGACCGTCACCGGATACCACACGCGCAGCAGCATCGTCTCGAGATACGACGCGAGCCAGAACACCTGCGGGTCGTCGCATTCGACCGTCATCAGCACGTTGTGTACCGGCACGACCGAGCCCTCGGGCACCGCGCGGATCTTCACCGGCAGGTAGCCGTCGTAACGTTCGACGATGGTGCGCCACCCCGCTTCGTTGAACGGCTCGCCGTGCACCGTGAAGAAATCGCGCGCTTCGTCGATCATCGCGTGCGTGACGGGCTTGCACAGATATTCCTTCAGCAGCATCTGCAGGCCGAAGAACACCGTCCGGTCATAGCGGCCGCCGCGCGATTCGACGTACGAGAACATCGCCGATGCGTCGGGCGGATATTGCAGGAAGTGGGAAGCCTTGTACGAATCCGTGTTGAGAATCGGATTGGCGAGAACCGCGGCAAAGCCGCCGAGATCGTTTTGCATGGCTAGAGCTCCTCTAGGCCGTTGAAGTGCCGCCGCGTCTGTCGCGGCGGACCGTCGTGCGGGGAATCAGCGAATCACAGCTTCCCCAGGAAGTGATAGGCGATGTCGAAGTGATCCTCGAACATCACGTTGCGCATCTGCGCGAATTCGTTGAGCGGCACCCAGCGCGCCTTGTCGGCGTCGTCGCTGCCCTTCACGCGCGGCAGCTCGCCGGTCGGAAAGTTGAACAGGCACGCGTGCGTGATCGTGCGGCCGCGCAGCGAACGCGTCGGGTGATCGAACACCTGGCGATCCTTGATCGAACCGCGCAGCACGGGCTCCGGCAGCTTCAGGCCGGTTTCTTCGCGCAGCTCGCGGATACAGGCTGCGTCGAGTCGCTCGTCCTGGTTCACGAACCCGCCCGGCAACGCCCACAGGCCGCGGCCCGGTTCGCTGCGGCGGCGCACCAGCAGGATATGGCCCGAGTGCACGACCACCGCGTCGACCGTCACGAACGTGACGGGATACGGGGCGGCCGCCCACGCCTTGCGATACGCGGCGATGAATTCGGCTTCCGACTTCAGCTGCGCGAATTCCGGCTGCGTGCGGAAACGCTCGAGCCAGCCGAACACGGGTTCCGGCACGGCCCACTGCACGAAGCTGTTGGGGCGTTCGGCGAAATACTGGTCGCGGATCTCGGTGGCGGAAATGTCTTCCGTCGCGTCGACATCGACGAGCTCCCATTGCGGGAACATCCGCAGGTAATACGACGTGGCGTCCTTCTCGTGGCCGATCAGCCCGACCTTGCGCTGCGCGATGTCGCCGAGCGCGGACGCGACGGCGTCCTGTACCCAGCGCACCCAGTCGCCGTCGTTGTAGGTCGAATCCTGCAACGGCGCAATCGTGACGCGGTCGCGCTCGGACGCGTCGAACAGCGAAGCCAGCATCTGGCGGCGCTCGTCGAACGAAAACGGATCCTTGACGGTGCGGGGCTTGTCGGTCGACCCGATCAGCACGCACACGCGCTCGGCCCGACTCAGTGCCGACTTCAGCACATTCAGGTGACCACGATGCGGAGGCTGGAAACGACCGATGAAAACGAGCGCGTCGAAGCGCCGGTTCTGTTGCGTACTCATGAGGCTCCCTCAAGAGATTGAAACGCTTCGGGTCTTTCCCGAAGGGTTGGAATGAATCCTAGGGGAAATCCCGGAGGGCGTCAATCGAGCCCATCCTCGACTTGACGAAGTCTGAAGAAATGCGCGGCATGGGCGGGTTACACTCGATTTCATCCCAATCCGCACCCGTGCGCCCGCCATCATGAGGATCTCAGTCAGCCGGACCGTCGGCGTCGATCGCAGACGCCTCTTCACGTGGTCGCAGGATTACGCGCGGCGGCTCGTGTGGGACAGCTTCCTCACCGACGCCTATCTGCTCGACGGCATGACGGCCGACGTCGGCGTCGACGCGTTCTGCCGCAGCCAGTCGGGCGCGACGATGGTGTCGCGCTACATCTCGTACCGTCCGCCGCAGGTCGCCGCCGTCGAAATGGTCGACGGGCCGAAAGTGCTCGAACGCTTCAGCGGCAGCTGGAACTTCACCGAGCACACACCCGGCACGACCGAGGTGAAATTCACGTACCACTTCCGCGCGCAGCCGGCCTGGCTACGCTGGCTGCTCGAACCGCTGATCGGCGCGTTCTATCTCGTGCAGACACGCCGGCGGCTCGATTCGTTCAAGCGCTGGGCCGAAGCCGAAGCACTGCCGCACTGACCGGCGGCCCCGGGCCGCACAGCCCGGCGTGTCCGCGCCATCGCCTCCCGAACGTGTTCGAACGCGCCACCGCCGCGCCGTCGGGCATGCCCCACGCATTTGCCAGATTCGCCGAACCCGGGGAAACTACGGGCGGCCGCCATTCCGACGGCGCACCCCGACCGAGAGAACGGGGCCCCTCCCTGAAACGGCTTCGACACGACCATAATCCAATGAGCCTGATATCCCGATTCTTTGGCCGCAAGGAAGAACCCGAAAACCCCGTCGCGCTGGTCGCGGCAACCGACATCGAGAATCCGCCGAACGTGACGGTCGTCTTCGACGGCCCGCTGCAGGTCGATATCGCCGCGCTGACCGCCGCGCTGCGCGCGTACCACCCGAGCATGAAGCAGGCGCGCGTCGAGACCGAGCCGACGCTCGAGCACGTATTCGGGCTCGCCGGCTGGGGCAACCACGTCGTCCAGCTCGTCGGCTTCGACGCGCCCTATCCGTCCGAAGCACTGGAAGCGTGCGTCGCGCCGGCCCACTACGGGCAGGACCTGAAGCAGCAGGTGCGCGCGAGCCGCAGCCATGTGATCCTCTACTACGCCGGGCACGAAGCGAATCCGCTCGAACAGTATGTCGCGCTGGCAGCCGTCGCCGGCGCGCTGGCCGAACAGAACGGCCTCGCGGTGCTGAACGAGCACGCGCACACGTCGCTGCCGGCCGGCGTCTTCAATGCGAAGGAACTCGGCGACGAAAGCCTCGAAGTGCTGCGGGATATCCCGCTGAACCTGTTCTTCTGCGGCTTCGTGAAATACGACGTCGAAGGCGTCGACGGCGTGTGGATGCGCACCTATGGCGCCGACGTGTTCGGCCTGCCCGATTTCGCCGCGCTCGCGGCAGGTCATCACGAAGGCGAACGTTATTCGGGCATCTTCAACAACGTGATGCACTACCTGCTGGAAAGCGGCGCGCAGATGCATGCGGGCGAAACGATGCAGATCGGCGCGGAAACGTACATGAAGCTGCGCGAACCGCTCGAGCACGAGTACTACCTGCAGGGGCCGGCACCGGTGCTGGTGGCCGAGCTGATCTCGGCGGACCAGATCAATCGCTGAGCGCGCCCTGTCACACCGCTTCGCACCATGGTGCGCGGCGCCAGGTTCGATGCTTCGCGAACCGCGTGCGCCGCGGCATCACCTGACGGCGGCGTGACCGCTCCCGTTCGAACCCGCTGAGGAACCGCCCGTGTTCGGTATTCGCCTGGGTCTCACGTTGGCCGCCATCGGCCTCTCGTTGTCGGCCCATGCCGACAGCATCGACTGCGCGCATTCGAAGACGCGCACCGATCGCCTGATCTGCGCCGACGAGGCGCTCTTGTCGGCCGACAGCGCATTGTCGAGCGCGTACGACGACGCCGTCGGCATCGCCGCCGACCAGCAGGCCGTGATCCGGTCGCAACGCGCGTGGCTCGCGCAGCGCGACGCCTGCACCGACGCCGCCTGCATCGCCACGGCCTACCGCGACCGTACCGAGGCGCTGAAGCAGGTGAAACACGCGGGCTGGAAAACCTATCGCGACCCGGCGCTCGGCGTCTCGTTCGAATACCTCGCGAACCGGCAGGTGAAGAAGCCCTGCCCCGAAATCGGCGGCAACCGCTGCATCGCGATCGTCGGCCGCAACATGACGTACAGCAGCTACCTCATCGCGTTCCATATCGTCGACGGCGCGCTGGAGCCGGTCGCGGAGAAAGAAGCGGGATTCGAGAAGCAGGACGACGGCAAGTGGGTGACGTCATACGGCTCCGGCATCGCACAGGAGGTCGAGCGTTTCTCCGGTGCCGGCTGGCGCGGCATGCAAGCGACGATCATGTGCCGCATCAACGATCCGAAAACCGGCTTCTACTCGGCGGCCGGCGAGTGCTATTGGGCCGTGCTGAGCAACGGCAAGCGTGCGGTCGTCGCGACGACGCAGGGCTACGTCGGCACCGACGACGCGACGTTGCACAGCGTGTCGTCGTTCCGGTTCGACCGTTAGCGGGAACGTCGCGCCGGTCGATCGCCCGGCGCCTGAATCGGCGTGCGATGCGTCATCGCAACGAAGCCTCGGCAGCCTGTCGCCAACATCCGCAAGGGTAAAAGCGCACTGTCCGGCCCGATCCGCAACGCTCCCTCCATCAGCCGCGCCATTCGAACCGCATCCGCGCTAACGTGCGCCGTCCCCGCGCAACGGGAACGTTTCCGCCCCCGTATCGCGGCGCAACGTGACCTCCGTACCGGTCAGCCATCCTGACGATTTCAGGATCGGTCGCGCCACCGCATACAGCCGGTCGGGGCTGGCCCCATACAGGTACAGATAACCGTCGTTGCCGTCGCGATGCAGTTCGGTCTCGCCCAGTTCGCCGGCGCCCGCCCGCCTCACTGCGCGATCCAGCCGTTGCTCCAGCGCGTGAAGGCGCGCCTTGTCCTTCTCGTAGTAATCGAAGTGAACCATCACGACCGGCCCGGGCGGCTTCGGCGGCATATCGGCGCCAGCGTTGCCGGCAAGCAGCACCCAGCCGAGCCACGCGGCAAACCGGATTCTGTTACGCATATCGATAAAGGGAGTGAATCGCCCGCTCACGTCGGCGCGCCGCCGCGCGCAACCTGCTGCCGGACTTGTGCCTGCGCACCGAGCGCAGCGGCGATCGCATCGACCGCATCGGCTGCACGCGCCGCACCGCACATGAATGCGTCGACGGCCGCGAAGCGATGCTCGGGCCACGTGTGGATCGTGATGTGCGACTCGGCGAGCAGCACGACACCCGTCACGCCATGCTCGCCGCCGAAATGATGGAAATGCGCGCCGATCACGCGCGCCCCCGCCTGCTGCGCCGCTTCGGTGAGCAGCGCCTCGAGCCGCGTGGCGTCGCGCAGCAACGCGGCATCGATGCCGGCCAGGTCGGCCAGCACGTGCGAGCCGAACGTCGCGCGCGGTGATGCGATCCCGTCGCGCGCGGTCATTTGTGCGATCCGTACGACGAGTAGCCGCTGCGAGCCGACGAACTGCCCCAGCCGCTGCCGCCCGACCCGCTGCCGCCGATCGACGCGCAGCTGAACAGCGTGACGACGATCAGGCCATAGATGCCGTAGAGGATGTACCGGATCACGCGTTGCCTCCGTCCGATGCAAAACTCTTCCACAGCCATTCAGGCAGCCACAGCACCAGCAGGCCGACCAGCACGTAGACGGAGCGGCCGCTGAACGAAAACAGCGAACCCATGTTCAGGATCAAGAGCAGCGCGCTGAACACGAGCGGCAGCGGCGCGAAACTGTGCGGGCCTTTCCGGCCGAACAGGCCCGTCGACTCGGTAGCGGCGGTTGCCGTCGCCGCGGCCGTCGCGAGCGCCGGCGTGCCGAAGCGTTCGGCGAGTGTGCTGCCCGACAGCGGCCGCGCGCGCGACCAGACGATCTCCGCGTCGCTGCGCTCGCGCGTCAGCTTGTCCTTCTGCCAGCCGTAGTCGATGATCGACGTGCGATCGCCGACCTGCACGCGCCAGTTGAACGCACCGACCACGTAGACGACCTCCGAGTCGTATTCCTCGCGCAGGCGGTAGGTCTTGTCGCCGTCGATCACGTCGGCATTGCTGCCGATCGTCGGCCATTGATCGAGCACCTGCACACGCTCCCAGCGTCCTTCGCTCTGCACGAGCCACAGGAAGCCGCGCTTCGGGTTCAACAGCAGGTATTCGTCCCACGTCTCTTCGTCGTCCGGCACGCGGCAACGCATCATCCCGATCACCGTGTACTTCACGCCGTCGAACGTGCCGATCGCGCCGAGCTCCAGCGCCCCCTTCACCGCTTCGAGCTTGCGCTGCGCCGCGAACACCGTCTGCTGCTCGGCCGTGCACTGCACGCCCGCGTGGCAACTGCCGCACACCACGTAGTCGGCGACGTTCGGCGCATACGACAGCGGCGCGCCGCAGCTCGGGCACGCGAACGGCACCATCTCCGCACCGCGCTTCTCGCGCGTATCGCGTTCGGTATCGCGCAGCCCGGTGAACGCGAGCGCATCGAATTCGAGTGCTTCGCCCGTATAGACGGCCGGGCTCCCGCCGTTCGAATCGGCGTCGGAATAGTCGTAGGTCGCGAAGGCGTTGCCGGTGCGCAGGTCGACGACGCGCGCCTCCCAGCCGGCATCGACGCGGAACGGCAGCTCGCCGTCGCCGCCCGTGCAGCGCGCGGTGCGCACGTCGGACACGAGAAACGCGCGGCCGCCGTTGTCGATCCGCATGCCCGGCTCCAGCGTGCCGAACGCCGGCCACGCGCCGCCGGACGCATCGTCGGGCTCGCGCACCGTGACCGCATACTGACCCGACGCATCCGACAGCCAGCCGAACGCGCCGTCGTCGAACACGACATACCACTCGCTCCATGCGCCGGCGTCGTAGGTCATCTGGATGCGCCCGAGCACCGTGAACGTGCGCTTGCCGTAGCGCCCGGCCGTGCCGATCTGGATCGGCGACGCATCGTCGAGCACGGTGGCCAGTTCGCCGATACGTTCGACGTCGGTGCCGCGCTTGAGCAGCGTGCTGCGGCAGAACGCGCAGACGGCCATCACCGCCGCCGCCGAGCGAAACTCGACCGGCGCGCCGCACTGGGGGCACGAGGTACTGAACATGCGCGACGCTTACCGGGTGAGCTTCGCGAGGATCTCGGCCTTCGCGCGCGAATATTCGTCTTCGGTCACGAGGCCCTTGTCGAACAGCGCCTTCAATTGCTCGAGGCGCTGCACGTAATCGGTCCCTTCCGCCGGCGCGGCAGGCTGCGCGGCGGCGGCCGGTGCCGCGGCGGA
>NZ_JAAGPM010000096.1:0-30474 GCF_017104865.1 Burkholderia sp. Ac-20349 | reverse complement strand
GTGTCGACCTCACCGCAAAGAAGACCATCAACATCACGAGTACGGCCGACAGCATCCACCTGCACGCGGCAGACGAAATCGTGCTGCACGCAGGAAGTACGGAGGTTCGCATCAGCGATCAAGGTTACGTGGTGCGGACGGCCGGCGAGCACACGGTCTATGCAGGCAGTCATCAGACAGACGCTGCGCAAGTGCGGCCGATGCGCCAGCCGGTCACTCCCGAGCATCCGGGGCAATACGCCGCGCACTTTGTGCTGCTGGAACACGACAGCGGGTTCGCGCTACCGAACCAGCCGTACCGCGTCACGCTCGACAACGGCCGCGTGATCAATGGCGTGAGCAACGAGCTGGGCGAAACGGACGTAGTAACGAACCACGACGTCGCGTTCGGCACGGTGGAGCTGCTGGCGGCGAGCGATCCGGACAAGGTGATTGCGGTAAGCCGGGCGGCCGTCGTGCGCGACAACACGACGCCTTACACCGCCCAGGCGCCCAACGCCGACAAGCGCACCACGACGATCAATGGCAAGAAGGTCAGCACCCCGGAGCAGGGGGCTACGTCCGAGCGTCAGCCAGCCGTTTTCGCGACCTGCGATCCGCTCAACTTCGGGCTGCGCTTCCATCACTTCATCGACGGGGCGAAACAAGGCGATATGCCCCCGGGCATGCCGGTGCGCCGCGATGTCGAGTATCCGGTGACGAAGGCCTATACGGCGGCGATCAAGAAGGCACTCAATGGGATTGAGTGGGACAAGTTCAATACGTTGAGTGGGAAAATACCAAGAACGCTAAAAAACAATATCAAACTCGCTATTGGCGATATATTGAATACCGCCCTCTGCACGGGACCTTTCGGGTTACCGCGAGCGGGCACCGGTGATTTTTCAACCTCAGACGGTACACTTCCCGGAATCGACATTGTCAACGCAGATGAAGGTTCATATAAATACAACATGCGCTCGGATGTTAGTGCATCATTTATCGCCAAGTACTGGACAATAGCTATCCAAGAGAGAGAAATCACGAAGATCATTACATCATCTAATAACGCAACCACCTTGAATTGCACTCTGAAGTCATTTGCCGACCTTCTTTATCATGAGGCACGCCATTGCCAACAAACATTCTGGATGATGGCGTTATTTAGACAATACCCGGCCGATTATGCAATGTTTGCACATGCAACAAAAGTGTACAAGAGCAACACGCTTAAAGATGTTTTCGACGCAGCCAAAAATGCCGCCATCCCAGACGACGCGCCAGCGACTATTGGATTGCATCGCATGTTGATATTTCACTATTACTGGATGATTTCCTACATGCAAAATCAGATGGGCGGAGCCTATGTGAAGCCCGACGTACTGATCGCACAGACCGAAGTCTGCAAGCTGTTAAGGGTGACGCGAGAAACCGCGGCCAAGATGGTAAGTTTCGAAGAGGGATACCGGAGCCAGTTACATGAAGAAGATGCGTATGCGTGTGCGGAAGTGGTGCAGGATTATTGGAACAAGCTTGATCGTACTTTCGTGCGTAACCCCGGTACATGCACAGGAGCCTACAGTGAATCACTTCGAGCCATTAGCTGAGGGATTTAGTATGCCCGCAACCGCAGACGAACAGCGAGCCGCAGTACGGAGCATCCTTAAAACTTCGATGACGATCCTGCGTGACGATCAGCCATTCGACCCAAGAAACACGACCATTGGGCAGCTATTTTCGACGTGGACTCAGAAATCGGCCTATGGCGCTCTTTACCATTACGCCAATCGTTGGTTGGCCGATACTACAATTGAATTTTTAACACGAACAGACCCGGAAGATTACAACGACGACCGTTCGAAGGTGAAAATTGTTCCGGCCAAGGTAAGAATTGTCCTCGACGCGACGGTTGCCAATCTACCTGACACGGAAATCAAATCGCTTCTCCAACTAGAGGACTATTGGGTTGACGGGGATGGTAAACGTGAATACAGGAATGAAATAATGGGGCGCACCCCCGACGCCCCCAATTTACAATCCTTTCGCTACCGCTCAAAAGATATTCCTGGCAGTAAATTCCCGATCGATGTCGATCTTGGTTACATAAATCCGCTAGATGGATCATCTCCGCAGCAATTATGGATAGTCGAAATACGCCGCACATACAAAATCTTGACACCAGAGGAACGCGAGCAGCGCCGCTTGGAGGAGCAACAGGCCAAGCGCTACAAATACGAGTTGATGAATCTGTGTACGGGCATGCTGTGCCCAGAAACTGGGATATGGCAGGGATACACCAAGACTTCCAATTCGGATATTCATCTGATCTGGAAGGGGCAAAAATTTCCCGATGTCCGCAAGCTCACCCCTCGGGAGCAAGAGGAACGAAACCAGTACACGAATCTGTTTGAGCCAGGTCGTTGGATGTGGTTTGAGGAATATCAGAAACGGTCATGAAAAGCATCCGATTGAGTTCGTACCTTCGAGATCAATCCGGTAGAACGCTAAAACCCGACGAGCGAGTCGCAATGAAACCGTCTTGGACGGAAAACTGAAGGTATTCACGGACACGCTTTATCACGAAGCGCGACATTGTCAGCAGGCATTCGGGATGATGGCCTTGCTCCAGCAACACCCGAGCGACTATCCAATATTCTCGCACCCAATACAAGAATATAAGGCTAACCCTCCATATTATATTTTTTAGGTCACAAATAAGGTGAAAATTCTGGATGATGCACGGGTTGCCACGGGACTGCATCGCATGTTGGTTTTTCACTATTACTGGATGATTTATTACATGCAAAACCAGACAGGCGGAGCCTATGTGAAGCCCGATTTCCCAATTGCACAGGCCGAAGCCAGTGTCGCCAGAAACGGCGGCCAAGATGGTGATTTTCGAAGAGGGATACCGGAGCCAGTTACATGAAGAAGATGCCTATGCATGTGCGGAAGTGGTGCAAGCTTATTGGGACCGTCCTGATCGTGCTTTCGTGCGCAATCCCGGCACATGCACAGGAGGATACGATGCTTCACTTAAAACCATTGGGGGAGGGTTTTGAAATGCAGACGACCGACGAAGAGCAGCGCGTCGTGCTGCGGACCATCCTTAAAACAGCAATGGCGATCCTGCGTGATGATGCGTCGTACGACCCCGAATATGTTGTCTTCGGAACAAACTACACAACATGGACGCACCCTCCCGCAAAAGGGTTTCTTTATAAATACGCAAATCGTGCGCTGCGCGGAACAGAGATTGAACTCTCCACCGGTGACGATCCGGAAGACTACAGCGATGATCGCGATAAGGTGAAAATTGTTCCGGCTGGGGTAAGGATTGTCCTCGACGTAAGGGTTGCCAATCTGCCTGACACGGAAATCAAATCGCTTCTCCAGCTAGAGGACTATTGGATTGATCATCGAGGGAATCGCAGATACGGGAATGAAATAAGGGCGCGCCCCCCCGACGCTCCTAATTTGCAGTCCTTTCGCTACCGTTCGAAAGATATTCCGGGCAGTAAATTTCCGATCGATGTCGATCTTGGTTACATAAATCCGCCAGATGGATCATCTCCGCAGCAATTATGGATAGTCGAAATACGCCGCACATACAAAATCTTGACACCAGAGGAACGCGAGCAGCGCCGCTTGGAGGAGCAACAGGCCAAGCGCTACAAATACGAGTTGATGAATCTGTGTACGGGCATGCTGTGCCCAGAAACTGGGATATGGCAGGGATACACCAAGACTTCCAATTCGGATATTCATCTGATCTGGAAGGGGCAAAAATTTCCCGATGTCCGCAAGCTCACCCCTCGGGAGCAAGAGGAACGAAACCAGTACACGAATCTGTTTGAGCCAGGTCGTTGGATGTGGTTTGAGGAATATCAGAAACGGTCATGAGAAGCATCCGATTGAGTTCGTACCTTCGAGATCAATCCGGTAGAACGCTAAAGCCCGACGGGCGAGTTGCACTGGCACGAAGAAGTGCTCAAGCTATTGAAATCTCGCCCCCCTGCCTTTTCGGACCTGGAGCGCACCGGGCAAATCTGCTCGCCAGGCGACGGACAAAGCAGACCAACTAAACGCGGCCGCCGATATCGGGCGGCCGCGTTCGCCTTCAGCCCGGCCTCAACCGAGCCCCGTCGCCTCAGTGCGACCGCCCCGTATCCGTCCCCGGTGCGAACTCGATACCCCGCAGCACTTCCGCAAACTTCGCAGTCCGCAGCACGGCGAACTGCTCGTGCGCGGCCGTCGTTGCGCTCGTGTTTTTCAGCACGTCACGCACCGCAACCAGACGGTTCGGATCCGCCCCGACATCGCCGTTGCCGCTGACCGTCGACGTAATCGCCCAGATCGTCACCGTGCCGTCGCGTTCGACGCGGCCGGTCAGGTTGCGCAGGCCAGCCGTCGCCGGTGCCCACGGCAGGCCCGTCGCCGAATTGTTGCCCGCCGGGTAGCCGGCAACCGAATACGGCTGACCGAGGTTCAGCCCGTTCTGCAGCGTATAAGCGAGCTTCCACTGCTTCGCGCCCGCGTCGTAGACCCACTTCTGCAGGCCCGCCGTCGTCTGCGCAGCCGCGTGCGTGTACAGGTCCGCGCCGCCCGTGTAGCCGTCGCCTTCGTCCGCGACATACAGCGTGTTCGCGTCGGCGAACCAGATCCCGAACGGATAGGAGAGCGTCGTCGCGGTCTTGTTCGGCGTGGTCGGGAAGCCGGCCAGCACGCACATGTTGTTCGGCAGGCCCGTCGTCTGCAGCGTGGCCGCGTTGTACGCGAGCGGCGCCGTCGGCAGCACGGCCTTCGGCGACGGCACGCCGACGCCCGACGGGCACGCGGTGCCGGTCGTATCGACGAAGTACACGGTGTTCACGCCGTTGCCGCCGCTGCCCTTCGTGTAGTACACGACGTTGTCGTGCACCGCGATGCCGCGGAAGTTGTCGTCCTTGCCGATCTTGTCGGCCTTCGCGCCGAGTTCGGTGACCGAGAAGCTCGCGAGCGGCGTCGGCACGCCCGGATCCTGCTGCGCTTCGTGATGCTTCGCGCCGTCGACAAGCTGCGCGCCCGCGCCGAGAATCACGTTGTCCGGTTGCGGGTTCGAGCCGTTGCCGGCGTTGCCCGACGTGTAGTACATCTCGCGGCCGTCGCGATTGTTCAGGATCGCCGCGCGGCCGTTGTTGCCGCTGTACGCGTTCGTCTCGGTGAAGCGGAAATGCCCGTGGCGATCGACGCGCGCGATCGCGCGATAGACGTTTTGCCCGTCCGGGTTCGTCGTATCGACCGCGAGCGGCGTGTTCGAGTTCGACACGTCGATCGCGTTGACCGGCGCGACGTAGCCCATGAACGTCAGATAGCTGCCGTCGAGGGACAGGTGCAGGCCGAGTTCCGACTTCGAGCTGAAGCTCGTCACCATCTGGTCGTGCGCGAAGCCTTTGTGCAGGCTGTTCGGCACTTCGAGCGTGCTGACGACACCGCCGGCCGGCGTGATCTGGTCGAGGAAGATGCGCGACGTGATGCCGAAGCTGCCGTCGTAGCGGTCGTTGTTCCACACGTACGGATAGGCGCCGTCGTTCGGCGCGCCGGCAGCCGCGCCGCAACCGCCGGTCGTCTTCGCGCAGTTCGGCGGCAGGATCACGCCGGGCTGGACGTTGCTCGACACGTTGTCGTACACGCTGCGGCTGAGCACCAGGAAGCCCGGCACGAACCCCGGCGCAAAACGGCTGTCGCCGCCGTCGTCATGCGGGGCAGCCTGCGCGCCGATGCTCGCGGCGATCAGCGTGAGTGCGAAGACAGGAACGGTACGATCGCGCAGCGCGCGGCGGCGCTTCGCGGACAAGGCGAAATTCGGCATGGACAAGGCTCCGTACGACATCGAGTGAGGACGTTGTTGGTGGACAGACTGACGACGTGAAGCCTCGCCACCTTAGCCATGCTTGATGAAGAATTGATTGCACGCGATCTCGCGGAAACCCGTGCGCAACCACGGGCTACCGAGTGCGGCGCCTTGTTATTTATCCGTAATGCGAAAGAAATGAATCAGACAGCCATTCAGGCGGATTACCCCGCATGCGGCTGCGTGAGCTTGCCGTCGCCATACTCGCGCAACACTTTCGAAATCACCACGCGATAGCCGTCCAGCCAGCGCGCCTGCTTCGTCTTCGCTTCGAGATGCGCCGGGTGCTGCATCAGTTGCTGCAGCGCCGCCTCCGACTCCCAGTAGTAGACGTTCTGGATCAGCCCCGATTCGGCGTTCTCCCACGTCTCCTCGCCGAGATAGCCGGGCGTCGCGCGCGCCATGTCCGCGATCTGCCGGTCGAGCCGGTGGAATTCGTCGTCGTATTGCCCGGCTCGGAAAATGAAGGTCGACGCGTACATGCCCGCTCCATCGAAAGCGATTGAAAGATCGCCGATTGTAAGGCACGTGTGGCGTGCCGCGATCGTTACGCGGCGAGCGGATCGGCGTCGGGCCGGTCGGCGAGCCACGCGTCGATGCGCAACGCGTCTTCACGCCTGCCGGCCGCAGGCGTCGGCATCGCGACCAGTGCCTGCCGCGCACGTTCAAGCGCCTGCGCGAAGCCGCGCAGCTCGCGTGTCGCGGGGCGGTCGTCGGCATGTCGCCGCGCGAGTGCCGCTTCGATGTTCATACCGATCAACCCGAGTTGCGCGTCGATGAACGCGATGCAGCGTGTGCGGCAATGCTCGGATACCGGTGCGACGGCCAGCAGGACAGGCACGATCGACACGGTCAGGTAACCGCCGGGCGCCAGCCGCGACACGGCGTGCTGCACGTGCTGCCCACCGCCGATCCACGACGCGAACACCGCATCGCGCCACATCGCGCGCTCGAACACGAGCGCTTCCCGATACGCGTCGAGCGCTGTCCGATCTGCGACCTGTCCGGCCGTCACCAGCGGAATCGGGAACGACGATTCGACCGACGCGTGCGCGCTTGCCGTTTCGACGATGCAGTTCGCGCCAAGCCATCCCGCATCGTCGCGCCGCGCGGCCAGCACTCGGGACTGCAAGCGATCCGGCAGCATCGGATCGAGCGGCACCGCGCTGCAGATCGACGGCTTGTCCGCATGCACGCTGCAGCGGCCATCGTCGGCCAGCGCCGCGCACCGGCCAAGCGACGGATAGTCGTAGCCCTGCAGCGTCAGCGCGATCCATTCGGCGCCCGCGCCGCCGGTGCGATGAAACAACCGCTCCGCCAGCGCATCGGAAGCCTCGACGTCTTCTGCATCGAGCACGTGCTCGCGGCCGCCCGCACGCCAGCGCTCGCCGATCCGCCGCTTCGGTACGCGACGGATCGTCAGCGCGCCGACGAAGCGATGCCGATGGCGGAACAGTTCGCGCAACGACAGCGTCGGCGCGCTGTTGCAGCAGCGTCCGCATGCGTTGCACGCGAGCAGGTAGCTGTCTACCACGGCCGCCGCACCGAATCCTGGTAGCGCGTGAGGATGAAGCGCGCGACATCGTCCGAATGGTAGGCCGCGACGAGCTGCGTCACCCACGGCTTCGCGCGATCGGCATCGCGCACCGTCAGCACGTTCGCATACGGCGAGCGCGCATCCTCGATGCTGATGCTGTCGCGCGCGGGTTGCAGCCCGGCGCGCGCGGCATCGTCGCTGTCGATCGCGACGAACGCGGCCGTGTCGAGCGCCGCATAAAGGCGATCGCGGCGCAGTGCGACGAGCTTCAGCCCGAGCCGGTTGCCGGTCACATCGCGCAACGTCGCGTGCAGGCCCGCCTGCTCGCGCAGCGTCACCAGCGTGTCGTTCTGCAGCAGCACGAGCGCGCGCGCCATCCCGCGCGGATCGGCCGGAATCGCGACCGTCGCGCCGGGCTGCAGTTCGTTCAGGGTCTTCAGCTTGCGCGAATAGAGCGCCATCGGCAACGTGACGGTCGGCGCGATGTCGGCCAGTGCATAGCGTTTCTGCGCGCGTGTCGCGGCAAGCTGTTGCGCATCCTCGAAGCTGGCCGCGTCGATCCGGCCGTCGGCCAGCGCCGCGTCGATGCGCGACGCATCGTCGAATTCGACGACGTCGACACCCAACCCTCGCGACGCGGCGACCCGCTTCACTTGGTCCAGGATCTGCGCATGCACGCCGCGTGTCACGCCAACGCGCACGGCCGGAGCGACTGATTCGGCTGCAATCGTCGAGCCCGAATGCACGACCCCGCACGCAACGATGAGCCACGCCCCCACGCAATGCCAGACGCGCGTCATGTTGCATCCCTCAGAATCGTGCGGAACCCGATATGCGACGCGCCGAGATCGGCTTCCTGCTGTTCGCGCGACGACGCACGATAGCGCACGCAGTAGTCGCGCGAGCACAGGAACGAGCCGCCCTTGATGACCATCGGCGTATCGTGCCGGCGCGTCGGCGGCGCGACGGCCGCCGTGTCGCCGTTCGTATGCGACTGGTGCGGGCCCGTGTACGCGTCCTTCGTCCATTCCCATGCGTTGCCGATCATGTCGTAGAGCCGGAACCCGTTCGCCGCGTAGCAGCCGACCGGCGCGAGCCCCGCGTGACCGTCCTCGGCCGTATCGAGCACCGGGAACACGCCCTGCCAGTAGTTCGCGGCCGGCTTGCCCTGCGCGTCGCGCGGCGCGGCATCGAGCGACGCATCGTCGCGGCCGGCCTTGCCCGCGTATTCCCATTCGGCCTCGGTCGGCAGGTCGCGGCCGAGCCAGTGCGCATACGCGAGCGCATCGCGCTGCGTGACGAGCGTGACCGGCAGGTTGCCGATCCCGTCGATGCCGCTGCCCGGCCCGCGAGGATGGCGCCACGACGCGCCCTTCACCCACGACCACCACGCTAGGTCGCGCGCGTTCATCTCGTCACGCGTCGGCACATGGAACACCGCTGCCCCACCCTGCTGCTCGGCCTCGGTCACGTAGCCGGTCGCCTGCACGAAAGCGGCGAACTGCGCGATCGTCACGTCGGTCTGGTCGATCCAGAACCCGCCGACACGCGTGCGGCCGTCGCCGGCCGGGCGCTCGTCCGCGTAGCCGCGTGTGCTGCCGAACACGAACGCACCACCGCGCAGGTGCACCATCCCGGCCTTCGCGTCGTCGCGCCACCCGGCCGGCAGTCCCGAATAGCGCGCGCACTGCCGCTCCGAGCCGAGCGGCGCGAGCGCGCGACCATGATTCGCGTCGTCGAACGCATCGCCCGCCGGTGCGACGGGATTCGCATAGCCGGCCGCGAACGCGGCGGCGAACAGCGTGGCGGCCAGCGCCGCGCCGATCGTCCAGAACCGGAACCGCATCGTGTCGTCTCCGCGATCAGTAGTAGCCGCGCGGACGCAGCGGCTCGACACCGCCGACGTTGCTCATGTAGGCCTTCCACTGGTCGACGAGCGTGCTGATCACCGACGGGTTCTGCGCGGACACGTCGGTCGTCTCGCCGCGATCCGACGCGAGGTCGTACAGCTGCCAGTGACCGTCGGGCGGCCCGAGCGGCGGCTCGGTCCACAACGCCTTCCAGCGGCCATCGGCGCTGCGCAGGTACGCGCGGCCGTACGCTTCGTCGCCGAACGGCGTCGTATGCACCTCGCCCGTCGCGGAACCCGTGAGCACCGGCAGCAGCGACTGGCCCGTCACCGGATACACGTAGCGGTTGTTGTAGATCACCTTGCCCTTGTTCTGGTCGACACCCGTCAGCGTGTTGACGAGCGGCGGCGCCGGCTGCGACGGCGGCGTGACGCCCGCGACCGCGAGGAAGGTCGCCGTGTTGTCGGTCACGTGCGTGAACGCGCGCAGCGTCGGCAACGACTGCGTCTGGCCCGGCAGGTGCACGATCGTCGGCGTCGACACGCCGCCTTCGGCTGAATAGCCCTTCGTGAGCCGGAACGGCGACGCGCTCACCTCGGCCCAGCGCAGCCCGTACTGCAGGCGCTGCGCGTTCTGCTTGCCGTTGTCGGTGCCGAGCGTCGAGTAGATCGGCGCCTGTCCGTTCGCGGTATCGGTCGCCGTCGGGTCGGCGCCACCGTCGATCGGCCAGCCTTCCGCGCCGTTGTCCGACTGGAACATGATGAACGTGTTGTCGTATTCGCCGATGTCCTTCAGGTGCTGGATCAGGAGGCCGATGTTGTAGTCGAGGTTCTCGACCATCCCCGCATAGATCTCCATGTAGCGCGCCTGCGCACGGCGCTCGGCCGGCGACAGGCTCGACCACAGCTTGTCGACCTTGCCGGGGCCGTAGTCGCTGTAGCCGTCCGCGGCCGAATGCACCGCGCTGATGTACTTCGCGCCGGCCGTGCCGTTGTTCGCGGTCGCGGGCGACGCAGCCGTCGTTTCCGGCAGGCCGTCGAACGGCTTGAAGTCGGCGGGGATCAGGCCGAGCGCCTTCTGCCGCGCGATCCGCGCGTTGCGGATCGCGTCGTAGCCGGCGTCGTACACGCCCGCGTACTTGTGCAGCCACGGATCGGGCACCTGCAGCGGCCAGTGCGGCGACGTATACGCCGCATACGCGAAGAACGGCTTGCCGTCGCGCTGGTTCGAGTCGATGTACGAGATCAGCTTCTGCGTATAGAAATCGGTCGAATAGAACACGGCCGGGCTGCCGCCCGCACCGCCCGGCTGTCCGGGCTGGCCAGGCTGCACGTAGCGGCCGTCTTCGGTGTAGTTCGACGAGCCGGCCGGCTCGTGCGCGAAGTGGTTGGTCGCCGCGCCGCCGAGCAGCACGTAGCTGCGCTCGAAACCCCACTGGTCGGGTGTCTGCCCGCTGCCCGTCGCGCTGCCGACGATTCCCGAGCCGATGTGCCACTTGCCCGCGATGTACGTGTGGTAGCCGGCGTCCTTCAGTAGTTGTGCGAACGACAGTGCGCGATCGTTCAGGTAGCCCTCGTAGCCGGGCAGCCCGCGCCGTTCGTCGGTCGGCACGCCCATCGTGCCTTCGCCGACGAGATGGTGGTCGGTGCCGGACACCAGCATCGCACGCGTGATCGCGCAGACGGTGCCCGTGTGATGATTCGACAGGATGCGGCCCGACGCGACGAGCGCGTCGAGGTTCGGCGTGTTGATCTCGCCGCCGAATGCATGGATGTCGGAATAGCCGAGATCGTCGGCCATGATGTACAGGATGTTCGGGCGTTTCTGAGCCAGCGGCGGCGTGGTGCTGGCCGGTGACGACGGCGGATCGCTGTCGACGCCGCCGCACGATGCGAGCGACAGCGCACCGGCAATCGCGGCGCAGACGACACGGAAACGAAAAGCATGCAACGGCGAAGCGGACTTTTTCATTGCTCTGGAACGCTCGATCTACAGGATCGGCGATCTTAGCGTCGCGCGCGCGGCGCCCAAAGTCGGATTCGTCACATGCTAACGGGGTAGCGGAATATGCGCGCAAGCCGCATGCGCGCCATCAGCGCACGCGTATGCACGCGCCCGGATTGGGTGTCGAAGCCGGCCGCTGCCGGGCCTCGCGTCTACCGTGCCGAATGCTTCAACTGCTGCGTCAACTACGCCCGCCGAGACTGCCGCCGCCATCCACGGCCAGCACCTGCCCCGTGACGAAGCCGGCTTCGTCCGCCAGGAAGAACGCGATCGCGGCCGCCACGTCGTCGGACGTGCCGAGCCGGCGCGCGGGAATCGTCGCGAGCACCTTGCGCTCGGCTTCGCTGCCGACGGGCCGCGTCTGCCGGAACAGCTCCGTCTCGATCGGCCCCGGCGCCACCGCGTTGACGGTCACGCCATGCTCGGCCAGTTCGAGCGCCCACGTGCGCGTGCAGCCGACGAGCGCACTCTTCGCGGCGGAATAGGCGGTGCGATCGAGACTGCCGAAGATCGCGCGGCTGCAAACGTTGACGATGCGTCCGTAGCCGCGCGCCTTCATCGCATCCGCAAAGTGCTGCGTGACCTGGATCGCGGCCCGCACGTTGAGATCGAACACCGCCTGCAGCGACTGGAAGTCGATCTGTCCGAGCGGTTGCGGCAACGCGATGCCGGCGTTGTTCACGATGCCGTCGACTTGATGCTGCTCGCCGATGCGCGCAAGGGTTGCCGCGGTCTGCTCAATGTCGGCGAGATCGCACGCGAGCAATTCGCCGGGAAAATCGATGTCCTGCGTGTGACGCGCGAGGCCGATGACGCGATGGCCGCGCCGTGCAAGCAATGCGCTGACCGCAAAGCCGATGCCGCGCGATGCGCCGGTGACGAGATACGTGCGAGATGACATGAGTGCTCCCGAAGTCCGTTCACATGAATGGCGTGGAAACGCGTTTCCGGGGCGGAAGCCCGGAACCTGCGCTTTCGTTGGACGATTCTACGTGCGTAACGGGAATGACGTCGTGTCGCTACGGGTGCGGCTGTAGTGACGCGGTATGTTCGCTCCGCGTCCGCATCGCCAGTCGTTTCCAACACCGGTCGACGTGTCGTATAGCCAGCGCATCACCAAAACCGGCGGCACGGGTTCGGCGGCGCTGACGCGCTCCGGCGAATCGCGGCTCGCCGGCGGTGAGGATCGGCCGCTCACGACGCTGCGGCAGAGCGTCGATTCGAGCGATGCCTGTAACGCGACACGGGTGCTGCACGTCAATGGCCAGCACGCGGAGTATTCGGTGAACTGCAATTCACTCCGGGCGTCGAATTGAATCGGCTCGGCTCGGCTCGGCTCGGCTCGGCTCGGCTCGGCTCGGCTCGAGCGCGTCACGGGCGCGTCACGGCACTTGCCAGGCACGCGCCCGCCGCGTGACGCATCCGGCATCGGCGCAAGCGTCGGCGATCAGCCCACCCGCCCCGCCGCCACCTGCATCGCGCGCCGCGACGCGACCCGCAACCCGAGCACGCCGCCGGCCAGCAACGCGACCGCGACCAGCAGCAGCGCGAGGTTGTACGAATGCGTGACGTCCTTGATCCGCCCCATCACCGGCGGCAGCGCGAGCCCCGCGATGTTCGCGACCGCGTTGATCAGCGCGATCGACGCGGCGGCCGTGAGACCCGACACGTATTCGGTCGTCACGGCCCAGAACACGGGCGTCGCGGCCCAGTTGAAGCCGACCGCGAGCACGAGCAGCGCATACGCGACGGGCAGCGTCGGCGTATAGATCGCCGCGATCAGCAACGCGCCGGCCAGCAGCATCGGCACGCCGAGATGCAGCGCGCGTTCGCCGCCGAGATCCGAACGCCGGCCGTTCACGTACATCGCGACGCACGCGAACAGGAACGGCAGCGCGGACAGGCTGCCGACCGCGAAACTCGATTGCCCCGACAGGCTCTTCACGAGCAGCGGCAGGAACAGCGTGAGGCCGATCGTGCCGAACGCCTGCAGCAGCCAGAACGCGGCGAGCGCCCACACCTTGCCGTCGCCGAACGCACGCCGCAGCGCGACGCCGTGCGACAGGTGCTCGCGCGGCGCGGTGTCACGCAGCGTCGCTTCGAGCCACGCGCGTTCGTCGGCCGGCAGCCAGCGCGCATGGGCGGGCGTGTCCGGCAGGCGGCGCAGCACGACGAATCCGAGCAGCAGCGCGGGCACGCCTTCGAGCAGGAACAGCCAGCGCCAGCCCTCGATGCCGAGCACGCCGTTCAGGTTCAGCAGCGCGCCGGACAGCGGCAGCCCGATCACCGACGCGAGCGTCGCGCCGATATAGAAGAACGACATCGCGCGTGCACGATCGCTCGGCGGATACCACGCGGACAGGTAGTAGATGATGCCCGGCGTGAACCCCGCTTCCGCCGCGCCGAGCAGCAGGCGCATCGCATAGAGTTGCCCCGGCGTATGGACGGTGCTCATCGCGGCCGCGACGATGCCCCACGTGATCATGATCCGCGCGATCCAGCGGCGTGCGCCGACGCGCGCGAGGAACAGGTTGCTCGGCACCTCGAACAGGATGTAGGTCACGTAGAACAGCCCCGCGCCCAGCCCGTACATCCCGGCGCTCAACCCGAGGTCGGCGTTCATCTGCAGCGCCGCGACCGAGATGTTCGAGCGGTCGATATACGCGACGAGATACAGCAGCATCAGGAACGGAATCAGGCGCAGGTTCAGGCGCCGCATCGTCGCGGCGTGCAACTGCGGGGCGGCAGCGGTCATCGGTGTGTCTCCTGGTTCGTCTCGCCCGTCTCGCGGGACGGTACGGTCGCCGCGCGCACGGCGGCGGCGTCGCGCCGCGTGAAGCGCGGCGTCATCCAGGCCAGTCTAGAAGCCGTGCGAATTTCGCGTCAATTACCGGGACGTCGTCTCGATATGTGAGATGCGTGTGGCAAGTTGCGTCCCGCGTGCGTTCAGTAGCGCATCACGAGAAACAGCCCGGCGGCCGCGAGCGCCATGCCCGGCCATGCGAGCGCGCCGATCGTCTCGCCGAGCGCCACCAGCGCGATCAGCGCGGTCGCAGGCGGAATCAGGAAGAACAGCGCCGACACGCGCGACGCCTCACCGTGGCGCACCATCGCGAGCAGCAGCGAGATCGCGATCAGCGAGTTGCAGATGACGAGGTACGCGAGCGAACCGGCGAGCCCGGCGGTCCATTGCACGTGCATCGGTTCGAGCGCGAACGCGAGCGGTGCCGTGACCGCGAGGCCGACCGCGTACTGCACGAGGTTCGCGGTGACCGGATGGACGTCGGTGCCGAAGCGTTTTTCCCACAGCGTGCCGCCGGTGATGCACGCGAGCGCGAACAGCGCGAACGCGAGCGCCCACGGCGACGCGACGTCGACCGACGAACGCGCGAGGATCACCAGCACCGCGCCCGCGGCGCCGAGTGCGAGGCCGATCCAGCGCAACACGCCAACGCGCTCGCCGGCAATCATCGGCGCGAGCAATCCGACGAGAATCGGCTGTTGCGACGTGACGAGCGCGACGGCGCCGGCCGACATGCCGAGCTTGAGGCTCAGGTACGTGAACGCGAAATAACCGGCCTGCAGCAACAGGCCGACCACGACGAGATCGCGCCAGGCACGCCCCGTGCGCGGCAACGCGGGGCGCAGCCACAGGAACGGGCCGGCGAGCAGCGCGACGACGCATGCGTAGCGCAGTGCGAGGAACGTGAGCGGATCGGCATAGCGCAAGCCGAGCTTCAGGAACACGAAGCCGCTTGCCCACAGGAGCAGGAACAGCGCGGGCGCGATGCGCAACCAGCCCGGTTGCCGTGCAGCCTTCGGGGTATCGATCGTCGTCATGCGCGCTCGCATGGTGTCGTCGCAGGGATGTCTGGCCCGCTCGTGCCGGGGCCGCGTGCATGCACGCGCATCAGCGGCGGGCCGGATGACAGGCGCGGCTCGGCAAGGTCACTGCCGTGCCGATGACGATGACAACCTGCGGTTCCCGCTTCATGACGGCGTGCCCCCGGATATTCGGCTGCGACGATCATACGCCGCGCCAGCCGAACATGCGTCGTGGGGATGTCGCGATCGCCACGGGGCTCGGCGCGTCGCGCCTCCAACGTCACGCGTCAATCGTCCGACGCCAGCATGCGCGGTATCTCGTCGACGAGCGCATCGATGACGACGCGCACCTTCGACGGCACCTGGCGCGATGCCGGCCGCACCGCGGACACCTCGGCACCCGACACGCTGTTGCTGTCCATCACGAGTGCGAGGCGGCCGTCGCGCAGGTAAGGCGCCATCAGCCAGCACGGCAGCCACGCGAGGCCCGCGCCGGCGGCGGCGGCATCGGCGATCGCCTGCAGGTCGTCGAGCCGCAGGCGGCCGGCCGGGCGATGGTCGTGCACCGCGCCGTCCGCGCCGACGACCCGCCACGGCGTCGCATGCCCGCCGCGCGAATACGCGATGCCGACGTGCGACGCGAGTGCATCGAGCCCCGCCGGCCGGCCATGACGTTCGAGATACGCGGGCGATGCGCAGATCCCCATGCGCTGCACGCCGAGCTTCCGGCCGACCAGCGCGCTCGTATCGGCCAGCTCGCCGATGCGCACCGCGATGTCGAAGCCGTCGTTGACCAGATCGGCCACGCGATCGCTGAACGACACGTCGATTTCGAGCCGCGGATGGCGCTCCACGAGGCGCCGCATGACGGGCGCCACGCATTGCCGCCCGAACAGCACGGGCACGCTGACGCGCAACCGCCCCGCCGGCTCGCGCTGCCCCGCGTCGAGCGCGGCCTCCGTCTCGCCGAGTTCGGCCAGCAGCCGCCGGCACTGCTCGTAATAGACGAGCCCTTCGTCGGTCAGGCCGAGCTGGCGCGTCGTGCGCTGCAGGAGCCGGGCGCCGAGGCGGCGTTCGAGCCGCGCGACGACCTTCGCGACGGCCGAGCGCGTCACGCCGAGCCACAGCGCCGCCGCCGCAAAGCTGCCCGACTCCACCACGTCGACAAATTCGGCCACGCCTCTCAGCCGCTCATCCATACGATTGCGCTCCATTGGGTCACAGGTTTGTGTCCACACAGGCGACAGTCATCGGCCGATTTCTCGCCAATGCGTCCCTGTGCGCAACACTATGATAGTCCGCTCTATCTCGAAAAGGAGTCGACATGAACGCATGGCAAGTGAAACCGGGCGACGGCGTGGCCGGGCTTCGGCGCATCGACGCGCCGCGCCGCGCGGTCGGGCCGACCGACGTCGTCGTGAAGATCCACTCGGCCGGACTGAACTATCGCGACCTGATGTTCGCGCGCGGCGACTATCTCGGCATCGGCACGGACGCGCTGATTCCGGTTGCCGACGGCGCCGGCGAAGTCATCGAAACCGGTCGCGACGTCACGCGCTTCAAGCCGGGCGATCGCGTGATCAACACGTACTTCCCGCACTGGCTCGACGGGCCGCCGACGCCGCAGAAAGTCTCCGGGTCGCCCGGCGCGCAATTCGACGGCGTGCTGGCCGAACACTTCGTGTCCGACGAAGCCGCGCTGGTCACGATTCCCGCGCATCTGAACTACGACGAGGCGGCGACGCTGTCGTGCGCGGGCATCACGGCCTGGAACGCGCTGTTCGACGACGGCGGCCTGGGGCCTGGCGCCACCGTGGTGCTGCTCGGCACGGGCGGCGTGTCGATCGTCGCGTTGCAGCTCGCGCATGCGGCGGGGCTGCGCACGATCGTCACGTCGTCGAGCGATGCGAAGCTCGAACGCGCCCGCGCACTCGGTGCGGACGCAACGATCAACTATCGCGCGACGCCCGAATGGCAGCATGAGGTGCTGCGGCTCACCGATGGCGCAGGGGCGGATCTGGTCGTTGAAGTCGGCGGCAAGGATACGCTGCCGCGCTCGGTCGCCGCGACGAAGATGGGCGGCATCGTATCGGTGATCGGCGGCCTCAGCAGCTTCGGCGGTCCCGAACTCGGGCTGCTGTCGCTGATCGGCGGGATCCGGCAGTTGCACGGCATCATGGTCGGCAGCCGCACGATGCTCGACGACGTCGTGCGGCTCGTCGACGCAAAGCAGATCAAGCCGGTGGTCGATCGCGTGTTCGGTTTCGACGAAGCGCCGCAGGCGTATGCCTACCTGCAGTCGGGGCAGCACTTCGGCAAGGTGGTGATTCGCGTCGCGCAGTAAGCGCGTCGAGGCGACGGGCCGTTTGGCCCGCCGCCTCAACGGCGCTTCCCGCATCGCCCCGTCAGAACTTGTGACGAATCCCCGCGTGAACCATCAGCTGCTTCGACGTCGACGACAAGTCCGCCGCACCGGGAATATAGGCCTGGTCGAGCGACGAGCCCGTCGCATCGCCCGCAACCCGCTGATACGCGCCCATCAGGTACACGTCCGTGCGCTTCGACAGGTTGTAGTCGGCCATCAGCCCGACCGAATGGATCTTCGGCTTCGCGCTGCCCGTCGTCGCGTCATAGCGCACCGTCGTGTACACGTACTGCGCACCGACGAACAGCGCGGGCGTGAACTGGTATTTGCCGTTCACCTCGAAGTTCTGGTACTTGATCGACGACACCGTGCCGCCCGCGAGCGGGCCGGTCACCGGCTCGATCGTTTCGTCGCCGAACAGGTAGCCGACGTTCGCGGTCGGCCGCGTGACGTTGCTGTTCGTGTATGCGAATCCGACCGTCGCGGGCCCCGCCGTGTAGTTGATGCCCGCACCGAAGATCCGCAGCCGTGCCGACGCGAAATTCGCATCGGCGCCGACCGATCCCGAGCCGGCGATCGCGCCGCCTGACGTCGCACCCGGGTTGTCCGCATTCAGGAAGGCTGCGCCGACGAGCAGCCCGCCCTGCTCATATTGCGCGCCGACGCTCCACTGCCGGTTGTTCGCGAAGCCCGTGTCGTTGCTGAAGCTGTACGTGCCGCCGAACGAGAAGCCGGCGAAATCCGGGCTCGCGTACTTGACCGTGTTGTTCACGCGGAACGTGTTGCCGGTGTTGTCGTTGTCGAGCGGATGCGAGAACGGGTAGACGCCCCAGCTGCCATTCGCGGTCGTCGGCGCGAGATAGTCGACCACCGCATCGTATTGCCGGCCGAGCGTCAACGTGCCGTAACGCGCGCTGCCGAGACCGACGTACGCCTGCCGCCCGAACATGCGGCCGCCCTGTGCAAGCGTGCCGCTGTTCACGTTGAAGCCGTTCTCGATCTGGAACAGCGCGCTGTAGCCGCCGCCCAGATCCTCGGTGCCCTTCAGCCCCCAGCGGCTGCCTTGCGCGAAACCGCTCGCCATCTGCCACGCGCTGTGGCCGCCGACGTTGTTCGTGTAGTCGATGCCCGCATCGACGAGGCCGTACAGCGTGACACTGCCCTGCGCGAACGCGGGCGCTGCACACAGCGCCGGAATCGCGACGAATAACGATCTCCAGTTCATTCGTTTTCCTTATTGATATTTTCGTGACTGCCCGCTTGGCGGGCGTCGCAGCTTACTTCGCGCCGTAGATGTCGAAGTCGAAGTACTTCTTGTTGATGCGCTGGTACGTGCCGTTCGCGAGGATCGTCGCGAGCGCGCGGTTGAAGGCGTCGCGCAGGTCGTTGTCCTGCTTGCGCAGCCCGAGCCCGTCGCCCTGCCCGAAATACTTCACGTCGTCGATCGCCGCGCCGACGAACGCGAAATCCTTGCCCTGCGGCTTCTTCAGGAAACCGTCGCTGGCCGCGATCGATGCCTGGAACGCCGCGTCGAGCCGGCCCGTCACGAGATCGGCATAGACCTGATCCTGGTTCTGGTACGACACGATCTGCACACCGGCCGGCTGCCAGTTCGCGACCGCGTAGTCCGCCTGCGCGGAGCCCTGCTCGACGCCCACGCGCTTGCCCTTCAGCGCGTCGGCCGTCGGCAGCAGCGGCGAGCCCTTGCGCGCGATGAGGCGCGCCGGCGCATTCGAGATCCGGTTCGTGAAGGCGATCTGCTGCTGCCGCTTCGGCGTGATCGTCATCGACGACGCGATCACGTCGAACTTGCGTGCGAGCAGCCCCGGAATCATCCCGTCGAAACTCGACTCGACCCACACGCAGCGCGCATGCAGCTCCGCGCACAACGCATTCGTGATGTCGATTCCGAAGCCCGTCAGCGTGCCGTCGGGCAGCTTGTATTCGAGCGGCGGGTAAGTCGGATCGACCGCGAGGCGGATCTCCTTGCCCGCCCAGTCGCCCGCATGCGCCGCGCTTGCCGCCAGCGCCATCGCGAGCACTGCCATCCGTTTCCATTGCTTCATTGCCAGTCTCCTTCCTTGTGTGAATCGTCAGTCGAAATCGTGCAGGCCCGTCACGCGAGGTAGCGTTCCGCCAGCGCAATCCAGTAGCTCGCGCCCGTGGCGAGGCACGCGTCGTTGAAGTCGTAACCGGGATGGTGCAGCCCGCATCCAGCGACGCCGTCGCCGTTGCCGATCGACAGGTAGCTGCCGGGGCACGCGTTCAGCATGAACGCGAAGTCCTCGCTGGCCGCGATCGGCCGCAGATGCGGGATCAGCGCGCCATCGCCGCCCCATTCGCGGGCAACGTCACGCGCAAACGCGGTTTCCGCCGCGTGATTGACGAGCACCGGGTACTCGTGCCGGTAGTCGATCTCGGCCGTCGCGCCATAGCTCGCCGCCTGCCCGTGCACGATCTCGCGAATGCGCCGTTCGAGCAGCGCGCGCACGTCCGGCGACAGCGCACGCACGCTGAGTGCGAGTTCCGCGTGCGGCGGGATCACGTTCGATGCAGTGCCCGCATGGATCGAGCCGGCCGTCACGATCGCCAGCTCCTGAGGATTCACGTTGCGCGACACGACGGTCTGCAGCGCCATCACGATCGACGCGCAGACGACCACCGGATCGATCGTCGTATGCGGCGCCGCGCCGTGCCCGCCGCGCCCGCTCACGCGCACGCGCACCTCGTCGGCCGATGCCATCGCCGGGCCGTCGCAGAAACCGAGCACGCCGGCCGGCAGGCCCGGCACGTTGTGCATCGCGTACACCGCATCGCACGGAAACTGCGCGAACAGCCCGTCGTCGATCATCCGCTTCGCGCCGCCGAGCCCTTCCTCGGCCGGCTGGAAAATCAGGTTCAGCGTGCCCGTGAAGCGCCCGCGCTCGGCCACGCAGCGCGCCGCCGCGAGCAGCATCGCCGTATGCCCGTCGTGGCCGCACGCGTGCATCACGCCGTCGCATCGGCTCGCGTGCGGCAGCCCGGTCGTCTCGCGGATCGGCAGCGCGTCCATGTCCGCGCGCAGCCCGAGCCGTTTCCCCGCGCCGCGCGTCAATGTGCCGACCACGCCCGTGCCGCCGAGCCCGCGCGTCACCCGATAACCCCACGTTGTCAGGCAGTCGGCCACGAGGTCGCTCGTCGCATGTTCCTCGAAGCCGAGCTCCGGATGCGCGTGCAGCCGGCGGCGCAGCGCAATCATCTCCGTCTCGATGGCCGCCATTTCCGGCAGGATAGGTTTGTGGTCCAACCCCGTTTCTCCTCGATGCATTCCGGTTGCCGATCGCCCGAATGACCGATCGTGACCGCATCGTAGGCAGCGAAAATCCCGGCGAACAGCCGCGGTTTCGTTATGATGACAACCTTTCGTTGTCGGGTATCGCACCATGAGCACGATCAAGCTGCATCAGCTGCAGGCGCTCGTCGCGAGCGCGGAGGCCGGGAGTATTCGCGGTGCGGCGCGCACCCTCGGGCTGTCGCAGGCGGCCGTCACGCGCGCGCTGCGCGAACTGGAGGCCAGCGAACGCCTGCCGCTGCTGGTCCGCGCGCCGGAGGGGATCGGCTTCACCGACTACGGCAAGACGCTGCTCACGCACGCGAAGCTCGTGCTGAAGCAGCTCGAACACGCGCAGAGCGATCTCGAACGCATGCGTGGCCGCGTCGAGGGCCGGCTGAGCGTCGGCGTGACACCGTGGCTCACGATGACCTTCCTCGCGGAAACGGTGCTGCGCTTTCGCGAGCAGATGCCCGACGTGCGTCTCGAACTCTACGAAGCGCTGATGGCCGTCGCGCAGCCGCTGTTGCGCGACGGCAGCATGGACTTCGCGCTCGGGCACGTGCAACCCGGCGGCACGCAGGAATTCGCGTTCGAGCCGATGCTGCGCTACGAAACCGCGGTGATGGTGCGCGCCGGCCATCCGCGCGAGCACGCGCGGTCGATCCACGACCTGGTCGAGAACGACTGGGTGCTGAATTTCGCGGCCGACGGGCAGGCCGCGCTCGTCGACTACCTGTTCACGCGCCACGGTGCCGAAATCGACGAACGGCGCATCGTGCGCGCGCAGTCGGTGGCGATGCTGCAGACGATGCTCGAACAGGCCGACATGTGCACGTGGTGCCCGACGATCCTCGCGGCCGTGCCGCCGTTCGGCGAACGGATGCGCGCGTTGCAGCTGAAGGAAACCTTCGAGCCGCGCGACCTCGGGATCGTCACGCGGCGCAGCAGCACGCTGAGCGACGCCGCGCGCTGCTTCATCGACTGCCTGCTGCACGTGATCCGCCGCCATGCGCGATCGGCCCGCAAGGCGGATCTCGCGCTGTTCAGGACGCTGTCGCTGCTGATCTGACGGGCGGCCCTGTCCGTCCTTCTTCTTTCTCTTTCCCGTCGTTCGTCCAAAGCGCGTCCGTGAAAATGCATTTCCGAATCCGTTATTGGATCGCGCCGCCGTGCATTTTTATACTCGTCAGCACTCTCTGCAAAAGAGTGCCAGCCCATCTCGACAGAACAGATCAGCACAGGACGAACCAATGAGCCTACGCCCCTTGCACGACCGCGTGATCGTGAAGCGACTCGACCAGGAAACCACCACCGCGTCGGGCATCGTGATCCCCGACAGCGCCGCGGAAAAGCCCGACCAGGGTGAAGTGATCGCCGTCGGCCCCGGCCGCAAGGATGCGGACGGCCAGCGCATCGTGCCCGACCTGCAGGTCGGCGAGCGCGTGCTGTTCGGCAAGTACGCGGGCCAGGCCGTCAAGCTCGACGGCACCGAGTTTCTCGTCCTGCGCGAGGAAGACATCGTCGCGGTCGTCAATCAATAACGGAGCGCAATCATGGCAGCAAAGGAAATCATTTTCAGCGACGTCGCACGGGCCAGGCTGACCGAAGGCGTGAACATTCTCGCGAACGCGGTGAAGGTCACGCTCGGGCCGAAGGGCCGCAACGTCGTGCTCGAACGCAGCTTCGGCGCGCCCGTCGTCACGAAGGACGGCGTGTCGGTCGCGAAGGAAATCGAACTGGCCGACAAGCTGCAGAACATCGGCGCGCAGCTCGTGAAGGAAGTCGCGTCGCGCACCAGCGATGCAGCCGGCGACGGCACCACGACGGCGACCGTGCTCGCCCAGGCGATCGTCCGCGAAGGCCAGAAATACGTCGCGGCCGGGCTCAATCCGCTCGACCTGAAGCGCGGCATCGACAAGGCCGTCACCGCGGCCGTCGACGAGCTGAAGAAGATCAGCCGGCCGACCACCACGAGCAAGGAAATCGCGCAGGTCGCGACGATCTCCGCGAACGGCGAGGAGTCGATCGGCCAGCGCATCGCGGAAGCGATCGACCGCGTCGGCAAGGAAGGCGTGATCACCGTCGAGGACGGCAAGTCGCTCGCGGACGAACTCGATGTCGTCGAGGGGCTGCAGTTCGATCGCGGCTACCTGTCGCCGTACTTCATCAACAATCCCGACAAGCAGATCGCCGAGATCGAAAGCCCGTACATCCTGCTGCACGACAAGAAGATCTCGAACATCCGCGACCTGCTGCCGGTGCTCGAACAGGTCGCGAAGTCGGGCCGGCCGCTGCTGATCATCGCGGAAGATGTCGAGGGCGAAGCGCTCGCGACACTCGTCGTGAACAACATCCGCGGGATCCTGAAGACGGTGGCCGTGAAGGCGCCGGGCTTCGGCGACCGCCGCAAGGCGCTGCTCGAGGACATCGCGATCCTCACCGGCGGGCAGGTGATCGCCGAGGAAACAGGCCTGACGCTCGAAAAGGCGACGCTGGCCGAACTCGGCCAGGCGAAGCGCATCGAGGTCGGCAAGGAAAACACGACCGTGATCGACGGCGCGGGCGATGCGAAGAACATCGAAGCGCGCGTGAAGCAGATCCGCGTGCAGATCGACGAAGCCACGTCGGACTACGACCGTGAAAAGCTGCAGGAACGCGTTGCGAAGCTCGCGGGCGGCGTCGCGGTGATCAAGGTCGGCGGCGCGACCGAGATCGAAGTGAAGGAGAAGAAGGACCGCGTCGACGACGCGCTGCACGCGACGCGCGCGGCCGTCGAGGAAGGCATCGTGCCGGGCGGCGGCGTCGCACTGATCCGCGTGCGGCAGGCGATCCGCGAGCTGCAGGGCGTGAACGCCGACCAGAACGCGGGCATCAAGATCGTGCTGCGCGCGCTCGAGGAACCGCTGCGCCAGATCGTCACGAACGCGGGCGAGGAAGCGAGCGTCGTCGTCGCGAAGGTGGCCGAAGGCTCGGGCAACTTCGGGTACAACGCGCAGACGGGCGAATACGGCGACCTCGTCGAATCGGGCGTGCTCGATCCGACCAAGGTCACGCGCACGGCATTGCAGAACGCGGCGTCGGTCGCGGGGCTGCTGCTGACGACCGATGCGACCGTATTCGAAGCGCCGAAGGATGCGGCGCCGGCGGCTGCGCCGGGCGGCCCGGGTGCAGGCGGCCCGGGATTCGATTTCTGACGGTGCGGCGCGTGTGCCGGCTCGCCGGCATACGTGCAGCAATACGCAGCGATGCAACGCGTGACGATGGAAGTCGTCACGCGTTTTTGCGTTGGATGGGCGAAAAAGAGCGGCGTGCCGGCCCGCCAGCGCGCTCGGGTAAGATGAACGCCCGTCCCGTCGCACTGCCTTCCACGCCATGTCGACCACCGTCACCACCTTGCTGCCGCTTGCCGGCGTCCTGTTACTGAGCGTCGCCAGCCCCGGCCCGAACTTCGTGATCGTCACGTCGACCGCGGTCGCGTCGCGCCGCGCCGGCGTGATGACGGGCCTTGGCCTGGCCGCCGCGTCCGGCACCTGGGCGGCGATCGCGATCGCCGGGCTCAGCCTGCTCGTCACGCATGTCGCATGGGTACACACGGCGCTGCGGCTGGCGGGCGCCGCGTACCTGATCTGGCTCGGCCTGAAGATGATCGTGACCGCCCGCAAGCCGTTGCCCGTTGCCGCGCCGGCCGCCGCGCCCGACTGGCACGCCGCGAGGAAGGGCTATGTCGTCAGCATGACGAATCCGAAATCGGTCGCGTTCTACGGAAGCATCTTCGCACTGATGGTGCCGGCCCACGCGCCGGCCTGGCTCGATCTCGCGGTCGTCGCGCTGTCGGTGGCAATCTCGGCCGCGTGGTATTGCACGATGGCGCTGCTCGCCTCGCACCCGTCGGTGCGCGCACTGCTGGTGCGCCGCAAGGCCGTGCTCGATACGACGGCCGGCCTGCTGCTGATGGGTGTCGGCGGGCGGATGCTCGCCGGACGCTGATCCACCCGGCTTGCGCTCACTCCTCGAACCGTCACCGGTCCCCACCATGCCGACCATCCAAACCATTCTCGACGACTACGAACGCCTCGGCTGGACCAACAACGATCCGATGTCGCAGATGCTGGCGCTGCGGCACGACGACCCGGCGGCACTCGCCGACCTCGTGATCGCATCGTTCGATCGCGTGTTCCCGCACGCGGTGTTCCTCGATGCCGCGCTCGATCTGATGGACGACACCGCCCTCGTGAAGGTCGCCACCGAAGCGTGGCAAGCCATCTGCAACGGCACATGGAACGAACGGCTCGCGAGCGTGTTGTCGAGCGTCGCAACGCAGACGCCGCAGATGTTTTCCGGTCACTGGGACATGCTCCTCGACGTGTCCGCCACGAAGCAGTCGCCGCGCGTGTACCTCGAGGACAACGTGTGGCGGATGCTCGATCCGGAGACGGTCGAAAGATGGCGCAGCCGGCTTGCCGACGCCCCTTCCGGCAGCAAGGCAGAGTGTGCACGCGCCGTCGCGCTGCTCCATTCGCGACAGCCTGCGGCCGTTCGCGACGCGGCAGCGTGGTTGTTTCCGGACGATCCCGGGACGCGCGCCAACTGGCTCATGTCCGCCGGCTACGTTCAGGAACACGACACCTTGCGCGCATTGCACGGCGAAACGCCGCTGCATATCGACTTCGGCCCGACGCTGGGCACACCGATCCTCCGCGCGCAGCCGAAATGGCACCGTGGGGTTCTCGCCCATCATGCAACCTGGCGCGCCGGCGATTCGCATCGATTGGGCGCGCGCTTTGGCGGCGTATCGTCGCATCGATGCGGCCTGTGTCACGGGCCGCTGCATCGATTGCTGACACTGCCGCAACCCGCTGAAGCGGGCATCGACAGCTCAACGCCCGTGTCGTTCGACACCTGCCTGTCGTGTGTCGGCTGGGAGAGCGACGGCCCGCTATTCCACCGCCATGACGACGCCGGCGACGCCTGTGCGCACCCGTCTCAGCAACGCGACGTCGCCATCCAGCCGGAATATACGGCGGCCCCGTTCGTGGAGGCCGACGTTGCACTCTTCGCCGCACCGGCACGCTGGACGCGGCAGGAATGGGGCCTGTCGAACAGCCGGCAGAACCTGAGTCGTGTCGGCGGCGCACCGTCGTGGGTACAGTCGGCGCAGTATCCCGATTGTCCGGATTGCGGCCGCAAGATGTCGTTCGTCATGCAGCTCGATTCCAACCTTCCGCAAACGGACGGCAGCGAATGGCTGTGGGGCAGCGGCGGCGCGAATTACACATTCTGGTGCGCGCCTTGCCGCACCAGCGCGCATCTCTGGCAGTGCACGTAGCACACGGCGCGATCCCGCACGGGCCGCGTAACCTTTACGACCTTTTTACTTGCGCCCGCGCTTGCGTTCACTAGAATGTGTTCGCAATCAGTCCATCACCGAGTACGCACATGCGCATCCGAAGTCCTCGCCCCCCGAGTTGCTTTTCTGCCTGACAGGCAGGACGCCTGCGTCTCTCTGTTCCCGAGCCACCGTCCTGCCAGCAGGCGGACGGTGCGCGCCGTAGTCCTTCCCGTGCACGCTTGAACACGACGTCGATGCGTTGATCGCGCATCGTGCCGGCAAGCGTGTTCGCGCGGAATTCCCGAATCACGACGCGCCATCGATCCGCCGCCCCGGCAACGATCGACTGGCATGCCTCGCATCCCGCATGCCGATCCAGCCGAGTTACTTCGCATACCTGATTTAACCGACGGAAATTTCCGATACCCGGAGCCCGGTCATGTTCGAGATCGACAAGCAGTACACCCGCGAATTCATCCACACCGCCTGCGGCGGCAGCAAGCAGGCGTTCCTGCCGACAAAAAACGGCAAGGTCGTGGCCGCCTGCCTGCGCACGGACCTCAACCCGCACGCGCCCGACGTGATCCTCTGCGACGGCAGCGCGTCCGCGCGAGCGGCCGGCAGGACGCTCGCCGCGCAACGCGATGCGATTCCGGTGTTCATCCGCATGGCAACCGACGCGTACCGCTTCGTCGGCCAGTACGTCGTCAGCGAATCGCTCACCGCACCGCTCGACTGCGCGCCTTACGTGCGCAACAGCAGCTTCACGTCCGGACAGATCTCGCGCGTCCTCAAGCTCAAGCGCTGCTGACCCGCTTGACAGGCGCCTCGCGCGCCCCGTTCCGGTCATCTCTCATACAGGAGCAATCATGCTTGGCCTGACGTTCTGGAAACACGTGATCGGCGCGCGGACCGATGCAATCCGCGATGACCGAGCGGCTGCACACGACCGGCACCGACGGGTGTCGAGGACGCTCGTGCTGACCAGCGCCGCGGTGGCGTTCGCGGCGATCGCGTTCGGTGCGCCGGTCGTCGGCATTTCGGTCTTTCTGCTGACGACGCTGCCGTTCGTGCTGTCGGGTACCTGAAACGGTAAGTATCGATGGCATCGCGCACGCCGCGACGCCATCGATACACAATTTTAATGCCGGGCCCCCGCGTATCTGACACCGTCTTTACGTGCTTTTGTCTAGGATTTCCCTGTCATCCCGACACGGAGAGATCCGCATGCAAACGCAGCAGGCCGCCATCGGCGGCCAACCCGACCTTCCCCGCCGACGCGGCGGCCTGCCCGCCGCGACCCGGCTGGCCGACGCCTGCCCACCGGACAACATCCTGCTCGACGTACCGGTCGAAAGCGCGATCCAGTTGTTCGACCTCGTCGCGCGATATATCGAGCGCAGCGGTGGGGTAACCGCGGAACGGATCAGGACCGAACTGATCAAGCGCGAACAACTCGGCTCGACCGGCCTCGGCCAGGGCGTCGCGATTCCGCATGCGCGTGTCGACGGTCTCCGCTCGGCCATCGCGCTGTTCGTTCGCGCGCAGTATCCGTTCAGCTTCAGCGCACCGGACAGCAAGCCCGTGCGCGAATTCATCGTGCTGGTCCTGCCGAAAGAAGACGATCGCGCCCACCTCGAACTGCTCGCCGACGCGGCGCGGTGTTTCAGCGAGCGCGCGTTCCGGCAGGCATCGCGCGACGCGCAGACGCCCGACGACATTCACCAGCTGATGCAACGCCCGCATTGATGCCGCACCGTGCGGCGACTGGCACCCCCTTCATCCATTCGGATTCCCATGTTCCCAGACCCTGAAAGTCCCACCCTTACGTCCCGTCGCGTGGCCGGCCTGGCCCGCTCGCTGCCGTTCATGCAGGCCCTGCACGGGCAAACCGTCGTCATCGTCGAGGGCGGCGCCGCGCGCGACGCGCGCGCTCGTCAGGCATTCGCGCAGGATGTCGCGCTGCTCGCCCTCACCGGCGTTCGCCCGATCGTCGTCCAGGGTGGTCCGGCCGCGTCCGGTACGCAATCGGTCCACGTCGTTCACGCGGCGATGGCGGGCGTCAATCACGAACTGGTGCGCCTGATCGGCAGTCACGGCGCCAAGGCAATCGGCATCGACGGTCACGACGGCGGCCTGCTGGTCGCGAACGCGGATTCCGACCGCATCGGCACGAGCGCGGTCGCACGGTTCGACGGCGCCGCGCTGAACGCGTTTCTCGCGAACGGGCTGGTGCCCGTCGTGATGCCGGTCGCCCCGGACGACGCCGGCCATGATCACCTGCTGCCCCCGGAACGGCTCGGCAGCCTCTTCGCGCAGCGCACGGGCGCCGTGACGCTGGTGATGATGGTCGACAGCACGCTGTTGCACGAACTCGGCGAGCTCGCCGGGCTCTACGGCATCGCGGAACTCGAGCAATGGCTGGCCGAGCATCCGGCCGCCACCGCAGCGCCCTGCGTGCGCGAAGCGCTCGACGCGCTCGCGCATGGCGTGCAGAACGTCCATCTCGCCGACATCGGGCAACCCGAATCGCTGATCGACGAACTGCTGACGGAGGAAGGATCGGGCGTGGTGTTCTGCCGTCGCGGCAACACCGATCTGCTGTCGGAAACCCGCCGCTACTTCGCGGATTCGGCAAGCGTGCTGCGCGACGGCTTCAGCGTCGAGCAGAAGCAGGTCGTGCGGTTCTGACTTGTGTAGCGATCAAGCGCTTGCGGCGACCCGCACGGGCCGCCGCAAGCGAATGACGTCAACGCCGCGTCGCAAGCCGCCGCACGACGCTCACCAGTGCATCGACCTCGTCGCACGTGTTGTAGAACGCGAGCGACGGCCGCACCGTTGCCTCGAGCCCGAACCGCCGCAGGATCGGCTGCGCGCAGTGATGCCCCGAACGCACCGCGATGCCCTCTTCGTTCAGCGCCCGCCCGACCTCCTCGGTCTCATAGCCCTTCAGCACGAACGACAGCACGCTCGCCTTGTCCCGCGCGGTACCGACGAGCCGCACGCCCGGCACCGGCGCGAGCACGCTCGTCGCATACGCGAGCAGGTCGTGCTCGTAGCGCGCGATATTCTCGATGCCGACCCGGCTCACGTAGTCGAGCGCAGCACCGAGCCCCACCGCATCCGCGATGTTGCCAGTGCCGGCCTCGAACCGGTTCGGTGGCGGCTGGAACACCGTGCGCTCGAACGTCACGTCCGCGATCATGTTGCCGCCGCCTTGCCACGGCGGCATGTCGTCGAGGATCGCGCGCTTGCCGTACACGACGCCGATCCCGGTCGGCCCGTAGATCTTGTGCCCGGAGAACACGAAGAAATCCGCATCGAGCGCCTGCACGTCCACGCGCATGTGCGAGATCGACTGCGCGCCGTCGACCAGCGCCTTCGCACCGGCACGATGGGCAAGCTCGACGATCTCCTGCACCGGCACGACCGTGCCGAGCGCGTTCGACACCTGCGTGACGGACACGATCCTGGTGCGGTCGTTGAGCAGCTTCCGGTATTCGTCGAGCAGCACCTGCCCCGAATCGTCGACCGGAATCACGCGCAGCTTTGCGCCCTTGAGCGCGGCAAGCTGCTGCCACGGCACGATGTTCGCGTGATGCTCGAGATGCGACACGACGATCTCGTCGCCTTCGCCGACGTTCTGCACGCCCCACGTCTTCGCGATCAGGTTGATCGCCTCGGTGGTGCCGCGCACGAACACGATCTCGTCGGACGACGATGCGCCGATGAACCGCCGCACGGTGTCCCGCGCCTGCTCGTACGCATCCGTCGCACGACCGGCCAGCGCATGCGCGGCGCGGTGGATGTTCGAGTTCTCGTGTGCATAGAAGTGCGCGAGCCGATCGATCACGGCCTGCGGCTTGTGCGTCGTCGCCGCATTGTCGAACCACACGAGCGGCTTGCCGTTCACGCGCTCCTGCAGGATCGGGAAATCACGGCGGATCGCGTTCACGTCGAACGGCGGATGCGCGCCGCGATGCAACGGGCCTTGCGGCTCGGCTGCGTGTGCATCGTCGATGAAGTAACGCGGCACGTCGGCACCCGATGCGCGCGACTGCGGCACGTCGCGATGCACGGCGAGCAACTCGCGCAGCGCATCGTCACCCGGCAACCCGAATGCTTCCGGCGAAGCGAGGCCGCTCGACGGCACGACAATGTCCTGCGGCGTCGCCTGCCAGCCCTGCAGCGAACCGTCGGTGAAGTAGTACGGCGATGCCTTTGCCGCACGCTCCGGTGCCGGCGCGCTCACTGGCGGCACACCGAGCGCCGCACCACCGACGCGCGGTTCGAGCGCGGGCGCGATCGACACGACGTTGTCGGGCAGCCCGTTCTGCGCGGCCACATGCTGCGCGAGCGCCGGTGCGCGGTTGCCTAGA
>NZ_JAAGPM010000095.1:0-30755 GCF_017104865.1 Burkholderia sp. Ac-20349 | reverse complement strand
CATCACCCGGTTCGGAAATATCGTTTGCGGCCCGCGCCACGGCCCCACACAATCGGGGCGCGTCGAGGTGCACCGCACCCGGCGCGCCGACGGCCGCCCGAATGCGGCCGGACGACAGACGAACGCGACGCGCAACGCGGCCCGGTTCCCCCGAACCCGGCCCGCACGGCACCGCCGCCGTCCGGCCGGCGGCCGGCGACGAGTTGCGCTTCGTAGCCAAAAAACAATCCGGAGACAGCGCCCAGCCCTCGCCCATGCATTCTGATGCTCGCCCCGATTCCCCCGACTCGTCCGGTTCGCGCCCCGCGAAGCCGTCCCTCCACCGCAGCCTGCAGGCGCGCCATCTGCGGATGATCGCGATCGGCGGCTCGATCGGCACGGGCCTGTTCGTCGCGTCCGGCGCATCGATCTCGCAGGCCGGCCCCGGCGGCGCGATCGTCGCGTACATGCTGATCGGCCTGATGGTCTACTTCCTGATGACGAGCCTCGGCGAAATGGCCGCGTTCATGCCCGTGTCGGGCTCGTTCGCCACTTACGGCTCGAAGTTCGTCGACGAAGGCTTCGGCTTCGCGATCGGCTGGAACTACTGGTACAGCTGGGCCGTCACGCTCGCGGTGGAGCTCGTCGCCGCGCAGCTCGTGATGAACTACTGGTTTCCACACGTGCCGGGCGTCTGGTGGAGCGCACTCTTCCTGACCCTGATCTTCGCGCTCAACGCGCTGTCGGTGCGCGGCTTCGGCGAGGCCGAATACTGGTTCGCGCTGATCAAGGTGCTGACGGTGGTCGCGTTCCTCGGCGTCGGCCTGATGATGATCTTCGGCATTCTGAAGGGCGGCCCGAGCGCGGGCTGGACCAACTTCACGATCGGCGACGCGCCGTTCGCGGGTGGCTTGCCGGCGCTGATGGGCGTCGCGATGATCGCCGGCTTCTCGTTCCAGGGCACGGAAATGATCGGCGTCGCGGCCGGCGAATCGGAAAACCCGCGCAAGACGATCCCGCGCGCGGTGAGCCAGATCTTCTGGCGCATCCTGCTGTTCTACGTGCTCGCGATCTTCGTGATCGGCGTGCTGATTCCCTATACCGACCCGAGCCTGCTGAAAAGCGACGTGACCGATATCGGCGTGAGCCCGTTCACGCTGGTGTTCCGCCACGCAGGCCTCGCAGTCGCGGCCGGCGTGATGAACGCGGTGATCCTGACGGCCGTGCTGTCGGCCGGCAACTCGGGCATGTATGCGTCCACGCGGATGCTCTACAACCTCGCCGTCGAAGGCCGCGCGCCGAAGATCTTCGCGAAGCTGTCGCGCGGCGGCGTGCCGCGCAATGCGCTGTATGCGACGACGGCCATCGGTGCGCTCTGCTTCCTCACGTCGCTGTACGGCGACAAGACCGTGTACCTGTGGCTGCTGAACACGTCGGGCATGGCCGGCTTCATCACGTGGCTCGGCATCGCGATCAGCCACTACCGTTTCCGCAAGGGCCTGCTGAAGCAGGGCTACTCGCTCGACCAGTTGCCGTACCGGTCGAAGTGGTTCCCGTTCGGGCCGATCTTCGCGTTCGTGCTGTGCGCGGTCATCGCGCTGGGCCAGGACTACCAGGCGTTCCTCGGCGACAAGATCGACTGGGCCGGCGTCACCGCGACCTACATCGGCGTGCCGTTCTTCTTCGTCATCTGGCTCGGCTACGCGCTCGTGCGCAAATGCCGGCTGGTCCGCTACGAGGACATGGAGATCGCGCCGTGGATCGAACGCAACGCGAAGGCCGCAGCGGCCGAGGCCGCCGAGACGCAGGCCCATGCCGAGCAACCGGGCTACATCGCCCGCCCCGCGAACCCGACGTCGGGCGCGTGACGAAACACAGCGAGCCGGCGGCCGACTGAACAGCGCCGCCGGTTCGTCCTGACAACCTCCATTCGACGCGGCGCGCGCGTTCAGGCAAGATCGACGCGCCGTCCGTTTTTTTTCGCCGTTTACGAGTCACCGAATCACATGCAGAACTTCTACGAAGCCACCGTTACCCGCCAGCCCTATCCGCAACTGACCGGCACGATCGACACGCAGGTGTGCGTCGTCGGCGGCGGGCTCGCCGGCCTGTGCACGGCACTCGGCCTCGTCGAGCGCGGCATGCGCGACGTGGTCGTGCTCGACGGCGAACGGGTCGGCTTCGGCGCGTCCGGCCGCAACGGCGGCTTCGTGTTCGGCGGCTACAGCCTCGACAACGCGGACCTGCTGCGCACGCTCGGCCGCGACGAAGGGCGCCGGCTGTACCGGCTTACCGTCGACGCGGTCGACCTGATCCGCGCGCGGATCGCGCGCTACGGCATCGACTGCGACATCGTCGACCAGGGCGTGATGCTCGCCAACTGGTTCGACGATCCTTCCCGGCTCGACGGCGTGCGCACGCTGATGAAGAACGAACTCGGCGTCGACTGGGAGCCCGTCTCGACGAACGCGCTGCGCGAGCGGCTGAAGACGCAGCGCTATTACGGCGGCCTGTTCGAGCCGAACGCCTTCCACTTCCACCCGCTCAAGTACGTGCTCGGCGTCGCGGCCGCTGCCGCGCGCGGCGGCGCGCGCATCTACGAACGTTCGGCCGCGCTCGGCATCGCGCGCGAAGGCGCCGGGTACGTCGTGCGCACCGCGCAGGGCACGGTGCGCGCGAAGGACGTCGTGTTCGCTGGCGGCGGCTACGCGCGCGGCGTGTCGCCGCGTATCGAGCGCGCGGTGCTGCCGATCGCGACCTACGTGATCGCGACCGAACCGCTCGGCGAGCGCCTGCCGGACGCGATCGACGCGCCGTATGCGATCTACGACACGCGTTTCGCATTCGACTATTACCGCCCGCTGAAGGACACGCGCATCCTGTGGGGCGGCCGGATCTCCGTGCTCGACCGCGGCCCCGACGCGATCGCGCGTCTGCTGCGGCGCGACCTGCTGCGCGTGTATCCGCAACTGGAAGGCGTGAAGGTCGACTACGCGTGGGGCGGGTTGATGAGCTACGCGCGGCACAAGATGCCGCAGATCGGCCGCGACGCGGACGGCGTGTGGCACGCGATCGCGTTCGGCGGCCACGGGATGGCGCCGACCACGGTCGCCGGCGAAGCGCTCGCGGCCGCGCTGGCCGAAGGCCGGCCGGTGCCGGAAGGCTTCAACGCATTCGGCCTCACGCGCACGTTCGGGCTGGCCGGCCTCGCCGCCGCGCAGCTCACGTACAGCGCATACCAGGCCCGCGACGCGCTCGCGTCCTGCCGCCGCTGAGCGGCGGCTACGGCGGCCGGAACCGCCCTGCCGATTAGAGCGCGAGGTCGGCCGGGCGGGGATTTCCCACATGCTAGAATGGCTTTTCCAAGCCGCCGAAGCCACAATAAAGTCACATGAAAGCAGGAAGCAAGGCCGCCACGTCCGCCCCCCGCGCGCTTCCGTCCGATGCGCGGCGCAAATACGATCCCGAGCAAACCAAGCGCAACATCCTCGACGTCGCCACGCAGGAATTCTCCGCGATGGGCCTCGCCGGCGCACGCGTCGATGCCATCGCCGAGCGCACGAACACGACGAAGCGGATGCTCTACTACTACTTCGAAAGCAAGGAAGGCTTGTACGAGGCCGTGCTGGAGAAGGTGTACGGCGACATCCGCGCGCTCGAGCAGGAGCTGCACGTCGGCGACATGGAGCCGCGCGAGGGCATGCGCCGCCTCGTCGAATTCACGTTCGACTATCACGACAAGCATCGCGACTTCGTCCGCCTCGTGTCGATCGAGAACATCCACGGCGCGAAGTATCTCGAGCAGCTCAAGTCGTTCAAGAACCGCAACGTCAGCATCATCAAGACGCTCGAGGAACTGGTCGAGCGCGGCGCGGCGAGCGGCGCCTTCCGCACGGACATCGACGCGTTCGACCTGCACCTGCTGATCAGCTCGTTCTGCTTCCACCGCGTGTCGAACCGCTACACGTTCGGCGCCGCGTTCGGCCGCGATCCGTCGGCGCCGCGCCTGCGTGCGCGGCATCGCGACACGATCGCCGACGCCGTGCTGCGCTACGTCGCCGCATAAGCGGCGGCGCTAGCCGCTTTCCCCTGCCAGCCACACCTCGGGCGCGCGACATCCGCGCCCGTCGCGCACTCATGCGTCAGTCCGTCGGCGCGGTCGACGCCAGTGCGATCCGCGCCTTCGCTTCCGGGCTTCCCGCCACGTAATACTTCTTCGCCCAGCTCGAATCGGGCGCAAGCGCGAGCCGCGCGTGCGCGCCCGTGCCGGCGTCCGTGTCGTGCTGCTTCGCGTTGATCGACAGCGCCCGTGCGCGGTAGTGCTCGTAAAGCCGCAGGAATTCCGCGAGATAGATCGCCGCGATCCTCGGGTCGCGGATCTCGAGCAGGTTCTCGTCGTTGAACTGCTCGGAGTTGCGGCTCATGTTCGCCGAGCCCGTATAGACGACCGGATTCGCGCCTTCGGCATCGATCACGATGAACTTGTGGTGGATCACGACGGGCGGAAAGGCCGGCGCCGGTTCCCCCGGGAACAGGCGCAATTCGGGCTCGAAACCCTGCGGCACGGTAGCCGGCGAGAAATACGCGGCATCGATCACGTCGTGGTTGTCGCGGCTGCGGTGATACAGCTCGAGGTTCGCGAGCGTCGCCGCATCGAGCGTCTGGCCGGCCTGCTGCTCGGCATCCGCCTTCGTTGCGCTGCCGACGTTGATCTTGTTCACCAGCCCGAACATCATCAGCCCGCGGTCGCCGGCCGCGAAGCACGCGTCGCGCAGCGCCGCGTCGGTCGGCATGAACAGGCAGAACGACACCGAATGCTTCGCGGCCGCGATCGCGGCGACGATCGTGTCGATCTCGGTGCGCTGCCCCGCCGGCTCCGGCGAAAACGCGACACGCACCTGCGCACCGCCGATCGTCATCGGTTCCGACCAGCCCGGCGACAGCTTCGCCGTCTCCGCGATCGACGGATTCCCGGCCAGCGCATGCGCGCGATCGTTGTACAGCGCGGCAAGCGCGGGTGAATCGAACGCGTGCAGCACGTTCGCCTGCTCCGTGAGCCCCTCGGTCGTGAAGTTCGCAGAGCCGGTCAGCACGCGCGCGGGCACCGGGTTCGACGACGCATCGGTCACGATGAACTTGTCGTGCATGATGTGCGTCTTGTCGCGCGGCGCGAGCGTCGCGAGACCCTGCAGCGCGTCGACGGCCGGCTGGTTCGGCGACGGCAGCGGCGGCTTGCCCTTGCGCGCCGTCGTGTGCGCGTCGTAGACGATCGCGAGCGACGCTTCGCCGTGCTGGCGTCCGAACGCTTCGAACGCGGGCAGCGCCCACAGCGTGTCGGTCAGGTGATAGACCGCCGACGCCGCGCGCGACGCGGGGTCGAGCATCTCCGCGAACACCTGCTCCATGTCGTTCGCGAGCCACGTGCGCAGCTTCAGCGCCTGCGCGTCGCTCGGCGCCGCGTTCGGCGCGAGGCCCAGCGCGGCGACCTGCTTCGCGAACGCCTGCGAGCTGACCACCGCGCGATTGAACCACGTGCCGATGCCGTCCTCGATGTGCGCGGGCAGCACCACGTCGCACACGCCGGCTTGCGCGTCGAGCACCTGCAGGTTCGCCGGCGTGCCGACGACCGGATACACGTCATAGCGGAACGACGCGCCGCGATCCTGCGGATCGATGCGCGCATCCCACCACATGAATTTCTGGATCGGCGCCTGGTCGGTCGGCGCGTCGCCCTGCGTGTGCGCGGCCGGGCCGTCGAAGGTCAGGCGGTTCGGCAGCCAGCTGTCCGGCGCGCGCGTCTTGCCGTCGGCCGACCAGAAGCCCGGCGTGCGCCGGATCGCGAAGCCGAGGAAATCGGACCGCGACGCCGCATCGGGCCAATCGAAGGCCAGCAGGACCAGGGTAGGGGAAAGATAGCTGCGCACGCTGACGGTCATTCGTTGCTCCCTGGCCTTGCGGCCGGTCGAGATGAATGGGTCAGTCTTGACGGCGCGTCTTCCCGCAGGATGACGATTCGATGAACCTTGTATGTCGGACGCGCGTCAGTCGCACACGAGCAGCTCGATCCCGCGCGCGGTCAGCGCACGGCGCACGGCCTTGTCGGGCGCGCGTTCGGTCACGAGATAGCGGGCGGCCGCCGTGCCGTTGATCCGCACGGGCGTCACGCGGCCGAATTTCGAATGATCGGCGACGATCATCGCGGTGCCGGCCGCCGCGATCATCCGGCTGCGCACCTCGGCCGCGAGCCGCGAGTAGTCGGTGCATTCGCCGTCGGGCGTGATGCCGCCGGCGCCGACGAACGCGAAATCGACGTGGTACTGCGCAAGCTGCTGGATCGTGTCGAACCCGAAGGTGGCGTCCTCGTCGTCGGACAACTCGCCGCCGAGCAGCGTCACGCGGTTGCCGTTGCGCCGGGCGAGCACGAACGCGGTGCGCCAGTCGTTCGTGTAGATCGACAGCCGGTGCCGGTCGGCGAGCGCGAGCGCGACCGCATGCGGCGTGCTGCCCGAATCGATCAGCACCGACGCATCGTCGGGCACGAATTCGGCCGCGCGCCGCCCGATCGTGCGCTTCGCTTCGGCGTTCGCGGCCTCGCGCTCGGACAGGCTCGGCTCGCGGCGGTCGGCCGCCAACGCGCCGCCGTGCGTCATCACGAGCAGGCCGCGTGCGGCCAGTGCGTTCAGGTCGCGCCGCACGGTCTCGCGCGACACGTCGAGCGAGCGGACGAGTTCCGCAACCGACAATGCGCCCGACCGTCCGAGCTCCGACAGGATGAATTGATGACGTTGTTCCGCCAGCATCGCGTATGCGCCCGAGGCGACTGGTAATGGGTAAGCCGACCATTGTATTACGGCCGTTTGACCGGCATTTGACTGCGCCGCGAAACCGGGCCGGCCGCGTTTCCCGAAAGCGAAATTCTGTATTGCCTGACGCGCGCGAATCGGCGCGGCGCCGGTTGCTACACTTTGCGCTTCGCCGAACGACAGACCAAGCAAAGGGGCTCGCGCCATGTATCGCAAAGGCAGTGTGATCGAAATCCAGTTTCCGCCCGAACGACTCAACGACGCGGCCGGCGATCCGTACTGGATCGATCTGACGCTCGACGAGGCACGCCGGCTGTACGAACAGCTCGCCGCGCGCTTCGCGACCGACGCGCGCGCCAACCAGCCGCTCGACACCTTCTCGATCGACTGACCCCCGCGGCGTCACGCTCGCCCGCTCCGCCTGCGGGGCGGCGCCCCTCCCCTGCCCCGCCCGGCCCGACGGCCGCATGCGCGGCACGCAGCATGAGTGCAGGATTCGACAAGACGCCGGTATCGCTTCCCCCGATACTGGCTGGCTTTACGATTCTGTCCGGCCGCCTCGCGGCCCGCCACGCATGCTGACCTCGATCGTCGCCGCCGCCTTCGTCGCACTCTGGTCCACCGGCTTCATCGTTGCGCGGGCAATCAAGCCCTACGCCGATCCCAACCTGTTCCTGCTCGCGCGTTTCGCGGGTACGGCCACGCTGTTCGGCGCAGTGGCGCTCGTCACGCGCGCGCCGTGGCCGGCCCGGCGCGAATGGCCGCGTCACCTGATCGCAGGCGCGCTGCTGCAGGGCGTCTATCTCGGCGCGAGCTACTGGGCCGTCGCGCAAGGGCTGAACGCGGGCGTCATGGCGCTGCTCGGCGCGCTGCAGCCGCTCGCCACCGCCGTGCTCGCCGTCCCGCTGTTCAACGAGCGCCTGCCCGCGCGCGGCTGGTTCGGGATGGCGCTCGGGCTCGCCGGCGTCGCACTCGTGCTTGCACCGAAGGTCACGGGCGGCGTCGCGCCGCCGCCGGGTGCGGCGCCCGCGTGGCTCGTCATCGCCGTCTCGGTGCTCGCGGTCGGCTCGATCACCGCCGGCTCGCTGTACCAGAAAGGCAAGCTCGCGCAGAGCGACCTGCGCACGGCCGTTGCCATCCAGAACTTCGGTGCGGCCATCGTCGCGGCGATCTTCGTCGCGCTGCTGCACGAGACGCGCTGGATCGGCGCGCCAACGCTGTGGGTGTCGCTCGTGTGGGGTGTCGTGTTCCTGTCCGGCGCCGCAATCTCGATGCTGATGTGGATGCTGCGGCGCGGCAACGCCGCGCGTGCGACATCGCTGCTGTTCCTCGCGCCGCCGCTGGCCGCGCTGCAGGGCTACTGGCTGTTCGGCGAAACGCTCGCCGCGATCCAGCTTGCCGGCTTCGCGCTCGCGCTGGTGGGCGTCGTACTCGCGCGGCGCTGACGCGCGCCACAGGGCCGGTACCCGCATCGGAACCGTGCGCCAGGATGCCCCGCGCGCGGCATCCTGCACCCGCCCGGCGCACCGTGCACCACGGCGAGGCAGCCCGTCTCGCCGAAGCAACGCGAAATCGCCGGATCGCACGCCCGGCGCGGCGCCGCGCCGCGATTGCGCTTATGATGGGCGCCTTGATTTCGTTCCGGAACTCCCTTCATGACATCCGCCGATTACGCCAGCCGCCAACGCGCGATCATTGCCGAACTGAACGTCGCCCCGCACTTCGACGCCGAGGCCGAGATCGCCCGCCGCGTCGAGTTCCTCGCGCAATACCTGCGTTCGACCGGCCTGCGGACTTACGTGCTCGGCATCAGCGGTGGCGTCGATTCGTCGACGGCCGGCCGGCTCGCGCAACTGTCGGTCGAAAAGCTGCGCGCCGACGGCTACGATGCCCGCTTCATTGCGATGCGCTTGCCGAACGGCGTGCAGAACGACGAAGCCGATGCACAGCGCGCGCTCGCGTTCATCCGCGCGGACGAGGAACTGACCGTCAACGTGAAGCCCGCCGCCGACGCCATGCTCGGCGCGCTGGCCGCATCCGGCCATGTGTTCGACACGCCGGCGCAGCAGGACTTCGTGCACGGCAACATCAAGGCGCGCGAGCGCATGATCGCGCAGTACGCGGTGGCCGGTGCGCAGCGCGGCATCGTGATCGGCACCGATCACGCGGCCGAGTCGCTGATGGGTTTCTTTACGAAATTCGGCGACGGCGGCGCGGACATCCTGCCGCTCGCGGGGCTGAACAAGCGTCGCGTGCGCGCGGTGGCCCGTGCGCTCGGTGGCGAGGAACTGATCGTGATGAAGGTGCCGACGGCCGACCTCGAGGAACTGCGCCCGCTGCGCCCCGACGAGCACGCGTACGGCGTGAGCTACGACGAGATCGACGATTTCCTCGAAGGCAAGCCGGTCAGCGACCACGTGTACGAAACGGTGCTGCGCTTCTACGACGCTTCGCGCCACAAGCGCGCGCTGCCGTACACGATGTTCGACTGGCCGACTGCACAGGCATAAGCCGGCCGCCCCGGCCGGACCATACCGCCGCGCGCACCGCTACGGCTGCGCGCGGCATCCTCCCGACGGGCACCGCTACGCGTGCCCGCCCGTCTTCGACGCCTGCAGCGCGCGTATCCGCATCCGCGCGCCCGTATCGCTGACCGTCGCGTCGTACATCGTCGCGAGATCGCGCTTGAGCGCGGTACGCGAGCCGCCGTCGAGATACACCATGTGCCCCGACGGATAGAAACGCGCGGACAGGTTCTGCCGCACCTTCTGATCCTCGAGCGGCATCTGCTGCAGGTCGATCACGGTCTGGTAGAACGGCGTGACGAAATCGTAGAAGCCGTTCGCCGACAGCACCTTCAGGTCGACGTTCAGCGCCATCACCGCGGCGAGATCGCCGGCCGTATAGAGGATCACGTTCCCCTGCGCATCGATGCCCTGCTGCGCGCCGGTCGGATCGATGTGGCTGAAATCCCAGTTCTGGAACGCCTGGTCGTTCAGGTCGGTGAACGCGGAATTCGACGTGAACTTCAGCTGCTCGTTCAGGTAGCTGTTCCACATCGCCGTATAGACGCCCGTCACGGCCGTCATCGTCGGATCGTTGCCGCCCGAGTTCGGGTCGATCTTGCCGGCGATGCCCGACGAGATTCCGGTCACGCGACCGTCGTACGAGCCGAGCGCGAGCCCCTGCGCATGCAGCAGCGTCGTCAGGAACAGCGAATTGCCGCGCGTGTCGTAGCCGGCGATGTTGAGGCTCCACGATTGCAGCGTCGCGGTATCGATGCCCGTGTATTGCGACAGCTTCTGCACGGCGGCCGGATCCGCATGCGGGACCGTGCGCAGCGCGTTCAGGTAGTCGGTGCGCGAGAACTGCGCGACTTCCTCGACGAACGCGCCGAGATCGGTCGGCGCCGGCGTGACGCCGAGTTTCTTGTGATACCACGCGTCGGCCGCCGCGGTCGGCAGCGCGCCGACCGGGTTGCCGGCCTGCCGGTAGTCGAGGATCGACGATTGCAGCGTGACGCCGTTCAGGTCGACGCCGTCCTCGTGCAGCTTGTACGCGAGCACGCAGCTGCGCGCGGTGCCATACGATTCGCCGAACAGGTACTTCGGCGAATTCCAGCGGTTGTTCTTCGTCAGGTAGCGCTTGATGAACTGCTTCAGCGAATCCGCGTCCTGGTCGACGCCCCAGAAGTTGCGGTTCTTGTTCGGCGCGACGGCCGCCGAATAGCCGGTGCCGACCGGGTTGATGAACACCAGGTCGCTGTGGTCGATCATGCTGTCCGGGTTGTCTTCCATCTGGTACGGCGCGGGCGGCGTGAACCCCGGCATCGACGTCTTGATGCGCTTCGGCGCAAACGAGCCCAACAGCACGAACACCGACGACGAGCCCGGCCCGCCGTTATAGAAGAACGTCACGGGCCGCGTTTCTTCCTTTGCGCCGTCGGCCGTGAACGCGACGTAAAAGAGCTTCGCGGCGGGCTGCGAACTGCTCGGGTCGACCGTCACGAGATGGCCGGCCGTCGCCGTGTAGGCGATGCGCTTCCCGTCGATCAGGATCGTGTGATGCGTGATCGCGGCCGCCTCGGTCGTGTCGGTCACAGAGTCGTCGGGGCCGTTGCCGTACGCGACCGGATCGAAGAACGGCTGGTCGCGGCCGAGGCTGAGCGCGACCGGGTTGACGGTCGGCGGCACGCCTTGCGAATTGTGGTCGCCGTGATGCAGCGGATACACGCCGCCGGAAGATGCGGAATCGATGCCCATCGTGCTGCTCCTGGAGGTGAGAAAAAGGCGCGGGCAGGCCGCCCGCGCCATACGGAAAGACGTGACCGGCGGCCGTCAGCTCGACGGCTTGCGCGTCAGGATCGGGGCGAGCTGCGCGCCGTTCGGGCTGCCGAGGCCCGTGCACGCATCCCAGCCCTGCGCGGCGGCATAGGTGCCGTTCGAGCCCTGCGTGATGTCGCGCAGCGCGCCCGGATTCTTGTAGAGCACCGGGTTGACCCAGCCGGCAGTCGCACCGCCCGCCGCCGCACTCGCCGCCGCATTGATCCGTGCGATCAGCGCGGCCCACAGTGGCGCGACCGCGCTCGTGCCGCCCATCACCGTGGCTGTGCCCGCGATCGACACTTCGTAGCCTGTTTGCGGCGACGCATCGCCGGCGACGTCCGGCACGCCGCGCTTCGCGAGCGGTGTGCTGCTGCCGTCGGCGCGCGTGACGTTCAGCCCCTGTTGCCACGCCGGCAGGTCGAACAGCGTGCTGACGCCGCCCCCGCCCGCGCCGCCGCCGGCCGCCTCGTCGTTCCACGTGACCTCGCTGCGGATGCCCTGCCCGGGCAGCGCGTCGAGCTGCGTGCCGCCGCAGCCGAGCACGTACGGGCTCGAGGCGGGGAAGTCGACATGATCGGCGCCGTCCTGCAGCCCGTCGCCCGAGCCGCTGTCGCCGGATGCCGCGCACACCGTGATGCCCTGCGCAGCCGCTGCCTGCAGCACACGGTTGAACGCCTGCGCGGACTGCGTCTGCCAGATCGCCTCCGGGCCGCCCCAGCTGATCGAGATCACCGATGGCTTGTTGGTCGTATCGCTGACGGCCGCGTTGACGGCCTGGATGAAGCCCGCGTCGCTGTTCGCCGCGAAGTAGACGGCGATCTTCGCGGCCGGCGCGATCGCACCGGCGATTTCGATGTCGAGCGCGACTTCGCCGTCCGGGCCGCTCGGGTCGCCGGTCGGCGTGTTGCGGCCGGTGCCGACGTTCACGTCGACGAGCGTCGGCGGCGTCGTGATGCCGAGCCCGCGGAAATACTGCTGGATGTCGGCCGCGCGGTAGCCGCCGCCGAGCTCGATGATCGCGATGCATTGCCCGGCGCCGTCGCCGGCCGGAAAGCCATACAGCGACGCCAGCTGGATCGGGGTGAACGTGACGCCCGCCGCGCCGCCGCGCGCGGGCTTGAACGGTGGACGCAACCGGAAATGCGGCCGCGCCTGCGGGCGGCTGTCGAGGCCGAGCACGGCCGTGACGGCGTCGCCGAGATCGTCGGGCAGCGCGATCGGGCCGGAGCGGCCGCGATACTGGCCGATCGACTGATGCTCGAAGCGCTCGAGCTTGACGCCGAACGCGGCTTCGAACTGCTGGATCGTGCCGGACAGCACGACGACGCTTTCGACCGGATCGACGCGATCAACCGTCAACTGGTGACGACGAGCGAAGTCCTCGGCCTTGCGAATGTCGTCGGGATTGGCGGAAAAGCGTTGCGCGAAGGTTGCGCGCGACACCGGTTTCGCTTGCGCGTCGCCGGTGGCGAGCTGGTGAAGCAGCGTATCGAGTTGCCCTTCTTCCTGCCGCCGCAACATGATCGTGACGTGGATGCGTTCTGCCGGATCGCACGGGCCGAGGCACTTGGACTCGGCGACGATTCGGGGTTCACGGTCGGCGTGAAGATGCCTTGCCATGTTCAGACCCTCCTTGGTACCGCGTTGCACGGAACAGCCAGGAAATCGGACAGGGCCGGCGGGAGACGGTTCCGTTCGGTCGGTCGGGTTCGCGCAGCGCGAAGTAACAGGGAGTTTAGAACAGTCAGACGATTTGCGCGCACGCCCTTCTGCGACGGGGCGCACGCGCGGGCCGGCGTTGCGCACGGCCTGCATCCGGTGCGGCGACGCGCCGCGCGACTTGCGCCGGCGCGACGCCGCATCGGCGCTCAGTCCATCGACAGGCGCAGCGCAAAGCCGATCAGCGCTGCGGAAAACGTCCAGCGCTGCACCGTCTGCGCGAGCGGATGCGCGCGCATCCACGCGGCGATCCGCGACGCGCCGAACACGCACGCGAGGTCGAAGCACACGCCCGCCGCCACCAGCAGCGCGCCCAGCTCGAACATCTGCAACACGACCGGCCCGGCCTCGGGGCGCACGAACTGCGGCAGCAGCACCGAGCAGAACAGCAGCGCCTTCGGGTTCAGCAGGTTGGTGAGCAGGCCCTTCACGAACGACTGGCGCAGTTCGCCCGCCGAGGCCGCCGCGTCGCCGTCGCCGAGTGCGAACACGGGCGAACGGAACACCTGTATCGCGACATAGGCGAGATAGAGCGCGCCGCCGTAGCGGATCACTTCGTAAAGCCACGGCGCACTGCGGATCAGCGCCGCGACGCCGCAGGCGGACAGCGTCACGTGCGCGGTGCGGGCGAGCGACAGGCCGGCCGCCGCCGCCATCCCTGGCCGCACGCCGCGGCCGATGCTGGTCTGCAGCACCAGCGCCATGTCCGGCCCCGGCACCGCATAGATGGCCGCCAGCGCGGCGAGATAAATCAACAGCAAATGCGTGGAAATCATGGTCTGCCCCTGTCCTCTTACGACGATATGTTGCCGCCAGAGGACGAGGGATTATTGGCCATCTTTGGCTCAGGATTGGCGATCTGTAGGGGAATCCGCCACAATCACCAAATCCGCACCAGGAATCCGCCAACATGACCGAACTCGACAAAACCGACCGCGCCATCCTTGCCGCGGTGCAGCGCGACGGCCGCCTGCCGATTGCCCGCCTCGCCGACACCGTGGGCCTCTCCGAGACCCCTTGCGCGCGGCGCCTGAAGCGCCTCGAAACCGACGGCTACATCGAGCGCTACCGCGCGCAACTGTCACGCCAGGCGCTCGGCTTCGGCGTCGTGGCGTTCGTGCTCGTGCGGTTCGCCACGCACGACCGCAAGACCGCTGACCGCTTCGAACGGGAAGTGCTCGGCATCGAGCGGATCCTGGCGTGCCACAACGTGGCGGGCACCGCCGACTATCTGCTGCAGGTCGTGGCGCGCGATCTCGACGATTACGGCACGTTCCTGCGCGAATCGCTGCGGATGCTGCCCGGCGTGACGTCGATCGAATCGGCGCTGTCGCTGCGCGAGGTCAAGCATGACGCGGGGCTGCCGGTGCCGTGATGCCGGCAGGCGGACCGCACACGCAAGCCGCACCCTGCGGCCGGTTCGTCACTTCGACGCCGATCGATGTGGGTCGCGTCGGGGCATGCGGCCGCAACACTCCTCCACATTGTTGATGCCGGCGGCCTACGCGATGTCGGGCGGCTGGTGCGCGCGTTCGAGATCCTCGAGAAAGGCCTCGACGAGCGGATTGCCGCGCCCGTTGCGCGCGACGACCATGTGGAACGTCACGTCGTAGCGCAACTGCTCCGGATTGAGCGGCGTGAGCAGCCCCTGCGCGACGTACGGCGCCGCGAAGTGCTGCGGCAGATAGCCGAGGTGGTGGCCGGACAGGATCAGCAGCGCAACGGCCTCCATGTTGTCGGCGGTCGCGGTCACGCGGTCGGGCGTCGTCGACATCTGCGCTTCGGGCAGCGGATACGAGCGCCACGCCCATTCGAAGCCCGCGACGTCGGCCGGCGTCAGCGCGCCAGCGCCGTCGAACAGCGGATGGCCACGGCCGCAGTACGCGACCTGGCGCTCGATGAACAGCGGCGTGTAGTGCAGCGACGGCACCCGGTGCCAGAAGTAGCCGACCGCGATCTGGATCTCGTCGCTCAGCAGTTTTTCCTCGAGATCGCCCGGCGCGCGCACGGAGATCGAGAAACGCACGGCCTCGTCGCGGGTGCGGAACGCGGCGATCGCCTCGGCGATCCGCGCGTTCTGGCTCACCGGCGTATGGCCGATCAGGCCGATGTGCAGCGTGCCGACCAGCTGGCGGTCCATGTGCCGCGCGGCCATCCCGAATTCGTCGAGCGCCGCGAGCAGCTTGCGGCTCATCGCATGGAACCGCTCGCCCTTCGGCGTGAGCCGGAAGCCGCTGCGGCCGCGCTCGCAGAGCCGGTAGCCGAGCCGCGTCTCGAGCGACGACAGCTGCGCGCTGATCGTCGACTGCCCGACGTTCAGCACCGCCTGCGCGGCCGATACGCCGCCTGCGTCCGTGACCGCGAGAAATACGCGGATCAACCGCAGATCGAGGGTCGACAGATTCCCCAGCACGCTCATCCCCTTCCATACATCGATGAGAATCGATGTTTACGTCGATATCTTCGCATTCTTCTTTCCGGCCCGAGCGCGTAAAACTGTGCGCCAAGCCGCGTCGCATGATACGGCAACCCCACATCGGAAGAGACAGCCCATGAACGACCACACCCATTTCCAGCCGCTCGGCGGCAATGAAATGCCGCGCTGCGGCGGTATCGCGACGATGATGCGCCTGCCGCACGTGGCAAGCGCCGCAGGCCTCGACGCCTGTTTCGTCGGCGTGCCGTTCGATCTCGGCACCTCCAACCGCACCGGCGCGCGCTTCGGCCCGCGCCAGATCCGCACCGAATCCGTGCTGCTGCGCCCGTACAACATGGCGACACGCGCCGCGCCGTTCGATTCGCTGCAGATCGCCGACATCGGCGACGTCGCGATCAATCCGTACAACCTGCACGATTCCATCGCGCGCATCGAAGCCGCGTACGACGCGATCCTCGAGCACGACTGCAAGCCGATCACGCTCGGCGGCGACCATACGATCGCGCTGCCGATCCTGCGCGCGATCCACCGCAAGCACGGCAAGGTTGCATTGATCCACGTCGATGCACACGCCGACGTGAACGACACGATGATGGGCGAAAAGATCGCGCACGGCACGCCGTTCCGCCGCGCGGTCGAAGAAGGCCTGCTGCACGGCGACAAGGTCACGCAGATCGGCCTGCGCGGCACGGGCTACGCCGCCGAGGATTTCGACTGGTGCCGCGAGCAGGGCTTCCGCGTCGTCCAGGCAGAGGAGTGCTGGAACAAGTCGCTCGCGCCGCTGATGGAAGAAGTGCGCGCACGCGTCGGCGACACGCCCGTCTACATCAGCTTCGACATCGACGGCATCGACCCGGCCTACGCGCCGGGCACCGGCACGCCGGAAATCGCGGGCCTCACGGTGCCGCAGGCGCTCGAGATCATCCGCGGCGCGAAGGGGCTGAACATCGTCGGCTGCGATCTCGTCGAAGTCGCGCCGCCGTACGACCCGTTCGGCACCACGGCGCTGCTCGGCGCAAACCTCGCATACGAGCTGCTGTGCGTGCTGCCGGGCGTCGCGTACCGCGACTGATCCCCGCGCCACGACTATTCCAAATCAGAAGATTCAGAGGAGCACAAATCAAGATGGGGACTTCCGTCAAGCAACCCAAGCGGGCGGCGCTCGCGTCGTTCGTCGGCACCACGATCGAGTGGTACGACTTCTATAGCTACGCGACCGCCGCCGCCATCGTGTTCGGGCCGCTGTTCTTCCCCGGCGAAAACCGCTTCATCAGCCTGCTCGCGTCGTTCGGCTCGTTCGCGGTCGGCTTCTTCGCGCGGCCGCTCGGCGGCGTGATGTTCGGCTATCTCGGCGACCGCTTCGGCCGCAAGCGCTCGTTGCTTGCAACGCTGATGCTGATGGCCGTGTCGACCGTCGCGATCGGCCTGCTGCCGACCCATGCGCAGGCCGGTGTGATCGCACCGATCCTGCTCGTGCTGATGCGCGTGCTGCAAGGCATCGCGGTCGGCGGCGAATGGGGCGGCGCGGTGCTGCTCGCCGGCGAGCATGCGCCGGAAGGCAAGCGCACGTTCTTCGCATCGTTCGCGCAGCTCGGCAGCGCGAGCGGCCTGATCCTGTCGATGCTCGCGTTCGGCGCGATCAGCACCCTGTCGAAGGAAGACATGATGAGCTGGGGCTGGCGCGTGCCGTTCCTCGCGAGCTCCGTGCTGCTGATCGTCGGCTTCGTGATCCGTGCGAGCGTGTCGGAATCGCCCGAGTTCGAAGAGATCAAGAAGAGCGGCAACATCGCGCAAAAACCGCTGCGTGAAGCGCTCAAGTACTGGCCGCTGCTGCTGCTCGCGATCGGCGCGAACGTGTATGGCATCGCCGGCGTGTATTTCAGCAACATCTTCATGATCAGCTACGCGACGCAGTTCCTGTCGCTCGACCGGTCGATGGTGCTGCATTGCATGACGATCGTCGCGGTGCTGCAGTTCGTCGTGCAGCTCGCGGCCGCGTTCCTCGCGCAGCGCTTCGGCACCACGCGCGTGCTGCTGATCACCGGCGCATGGGCAGCGATCGTCCCGTTTCTGATGTTGCCGCTCGTGCACATGGGCACGCCGCTGTCGATCACGGTCGGCGTCGGCCTCGCGACGCTCGCGGAATCGGGCTACTACGCGGTGGTCGCGGGCTTCGTCAGCGGCATCTTCGTCGCGCGGATCCGCTACACGGCGATCTCGATCGCGTACCAGGTGTGCGGCGCGCTCGCCGGCGGCCTCACGCCGCTGGTCGCGACCATCATCGCGCAGAACACCGCGCCGCAATGGTGGCCGCTCGCGCTCCAGTACACGAGCGCCGCGCTCCTGTCGTCGCTGTGCGTGTGGCTGATCTCGCGCCGCGTCAGCATCGACGATGTGGGTGCGCCGAGCCGGAAGGAAGAAGTGCCGCTGCCGCGCGGCGCGCGCACCGCGTAACGTCCCGCAACGGGCAGGCAACCTCGCCTGCCCGTTTTTCATTAGGCAGCCCGGCGGTGCGCCGCACCGCCTGCCTCACCCCGCATTCATCGCCTGCCTCGACGGCGTCGCGGCAGGCAGGCGCACGCGGTCGCCTTGCCGAATCGCGTGCGACCCAGGAGACACGACCGCCATGAACCGCCCCGACACGCTCGATCTCGGCCACACCGAATCGGCCGGCCTGGCGATCGAGCACCACTCGATCGACTACATTCCGGAACACGAACGCCACGCGAAGCTCGCGAGCCAGGGGCCGTTCTGGTTCCTCGGCAACTTCCATTTCTTCACGATCTCGATCGGCTTCGTCGGGCCCGGCATGGGCCTGTCCGCCGGCTGGACGACGCTCGCGGGCGCGCTCGGGATCATGTTCGGCACGATCTTCATGGCGTTTCACGGCTCGCAGGGCCCCGAGATGGGGCTGCCGCAGATGATCCAGTCTCGTGCGCAATTCGGCTATCGCGGCGTGATCGTCGCGCTGCTCGCGACGCTGTTCGTGTTCGTCGGCTTCAACGTCGTCAACGTATCGCTGCTGGTCGACGGCGTGCACAACGTGTTCGGGATCGACGGCGGTTTCGTCGCGATCGCGGCCGTCGCGACCGGCGCGCTGCTCGCGATCTACGGGCACGACCTGATGCACCGAACCTTCACGTGGGCACTGATCGCGACTCTGCCGCTCTATGCGCTCGTCACGCTCGCGCTCGCGTTCGGTCACGCGGCGCCGGCACCGGCCGCCGTACCCACCGTCGCACCGGGCTTCAACTGGATCGGGTTCGCCACACAGTTTGCGATCGCCGCCAGCTACAACATTTCGTATGCGCCCTACGTGTCCGACTATTCGCGCTATCTGCCGAAACACACCAGCCGCGCGAAGCTGATCGCGGTGATCTTCGCCGGTGCATCGCTGTCGGGCACCTGGATGATCGGGCTCGGCGCGTGGCTCGCGCAGAAGCTGCACGCGGCGGACGCACTGGTCGCGATGAACGACGTCGGCGCGTCGCTCGTGCCGGGCCTCGGCAAGCTGATCGCGATCGTGTCGCTCGTCGGCTTCCTGCCGATCATCGCGCTCAACGCATACAGCGCGATGCTGACCGTGCTGACCGGTATCGACTCGATCGTGCCGATCCGGCCGACGCGCCGCGCGCGCGTCGCATCGATTGTCGCGATCAGCACGTTCGTACTCGCGTGCGTGTTCGCGATCCGCGGCAACGGCATCGCGCTGCTGCAAACGTTCCTGACGCTGATGCTCTACTTCCTCGTGCCGTGGACCGCGGTGAACCTCGTCGACTATTTCTTCGTGCGACGCGGCCACTATGCGATCGCGCATTTCTTCACGCCGGGCGGCCTGTACGGCGCCTGGCAACCGCGCGGCATCGTCGCGTATCTGGTCGGCTTCGGGGCGATGGTGCCGGTCTTCTCGATCGTCGATGCCGAAGCGAACCGCGAGATCTTCGTCGGCCCGTTCGCACGCCTGCTCGGTGGCGTGGATATCGCCTGGCTCGTCGGCCTGGTCGTCGCGGGGGCCGTGTACTGGCTACTGTCCCGCTCGCTCGATCTGGACCATGAGCGCCAGGTGATCGCGGCAACGCCGACCCCTGACGCACCGACCGGTACGCCCGGACACCAGGGCATGTGACGAAGCAAGCGGCAATCGTCAGCGTTCCGGATTGCCGACTTCAGGCGCGTCCTTCGTGTAATACATCGCGCCGCCCCCGATCGGCTCACGACCGTTCGCCTCGCGCTGCAGGTTGGTATCGCGCAGCGAATACGCATATACGCAGTACTCCTGCTGAGAAAACGTCTCGCGCTTTCTGATCTCGATCATGCGTGCCGAGCCGCCGCCCTGGCGCCAGCTGTATTCCCGGGATATCAACCCTGGATAGCGCGCGGTGCGCTCGAAACGCATGTCGAAGCACATTTTGCAGCGCACGCCGCGCGCGGGCTCGTGCTCCATCCCGCGCACGCGCGCGAACCAGTCGTCGCAATCGTAATCATGTCGGATCCTTGAAAACGACTTTCCCGATCACATTGCGCAGCGTGGTATCGGCCAGCTCGCCACGTTCCTTCGCCGCGCCAAGTTCCGTAGAAGAAAAATCCAGGTCGAGCAACGCGGCTTGTGCTTCATCGCATTCAACCCACGCGCGGGCAATGGTACGCAACGCGTCCCGATCGGTCCGCCGCAGCCGGTCCACCACCGCACGGCCGACCTCTTCGTACATCGCCTGGCAATCGTCGCTGTCGTCGTCAAGCGACTTCAGCAGCCGTTCGATCGCGTCGTTTTCCACATTTCTCACCTTGCCCTCCTCAGCGTGCTGTCACGAATACATCGGGAAACGTTTGGTCAGCTCGGCGACCTGTGCACGCACACGCTCGATCGCCCACTGCTCGACGACGTCGACGTACTCGCAACCGCCGCAATAGCGCTTGCCCGGATAACCTTCCGCGTACTTGTTCGTGAGCGGCGAACCCTGCGCGGCCATCACGGCCGGGCTCGCGTCGTTTTCCGACGCGATCAGCTCGATGTGATCTTCCTGGCGTCGGTTTTCTTCCTGGATGGCATCGAACAGTTCCGGGGCGGTCGGGTCGAGCGGGTAGTGGCCGCGTTCGAACATGGCAGGAAGGGGATCCAACAAAACAAGCAGGGGAAGCGACACGTCCCGGGGCCGGCCCGGGACGATCTCGATCCGTGCGACACCCGCCGCCGGATCATCGATCCGGGCAGCAGGCACGCAGCGTTCGCGCGTTACTGCATCTGGTTGCGCAGCGTCTTCGCGGCGGCGACCATGTTCGTCAGCGCCGGAATCACTTCCGCCCACTGGCGCGTCTTCAGGCCGCAGTCCGGGTTCACCCACAGGCGTTCCGCTGGAATCCGCTCGGCCGCCTTCTTCATCAGGCTGACGATGTGGTCCTGCGTCGGGATGTTCGGCGAGTGGATGTCGTACACGCCCGGCCCGATTTCGTTCGGATACTTGAAGTTGTCGAACGCGTCGAGCAGCTCCATGTCCGAGCGCGACGTCTCGATCGTAATCACGTCCGCGTCCATGTCGGCGATCGACGCGATGATGTCGTTGAACTCCGAATAGCACATGTGCGTGTGGATCTGCGTATCGTCCTGCACACCGTTCGCGGTGATGCGGAACGATTCGACCGCCCACTTCAGGTATTCGCCCCACTGCGCACGGCGCAGCGGCAGCCCTTCGCGCAGCGCGGCCTCGTCGATCTGGATCACGCGCACACCGGCCTTCTCGAGATCGAGCACTTCCTCGCGGATCGCCAGCGCGAGCTGGTAGCAAGACACCGAGCGCGGCTGGTCGTCACGCACGAACGACCAGTTCAGGATCGTCACGGGGCCGGTCAGCATGCCCTTCATCGGCTTGTTCGTCAGCGACTGCGCATACGTGATCCACTCGACCGTCATCGCCTTTGGGCGGCTGATGTCGCCGAACAGGATCGGCGGTTTCACGCAGCGCGAACCGTACGACTGCACCCAGCCGAACTGGCTGAACGCATAGCCGTCGAGCTGCTCGCCGAAGTATTCGACCATGTCGTTACGCTCGGCTTCGCCGTGCACGAGCACGTCGAGTTCCAGCGCTTCCTGCTCGCGCACGCTGCGTTCGATTTCAGCCTGCATCGCCGCGCGGTAGCCTGCTTCATCCAGCACGCCGGCCTTGAACTGGCTGCGGGCCTGGCGGATTTCGCCGGTCTGCGGGAACGAGCCGATCGTCGTCGTCGGGAACGCCGGCAGGTTCAGGCGTGCCGACTGCTTCGGCGCGCGCTGCGTATAGGGGCTCACGCGGTTGCCGAGCTGCGCGTCGATCCGGGCAATCGCAGCCTTCACCGCCGGGTTGTTCACGCGCGGCGAATGGCGGCGCGACTGGATCGCGGCGGCGTTCGCGGCCAGCGCATCGGCGACCTTGTCGCGGCCCTGGTTCAGCGCGGTCGCGAGCACCTTCAGTTCGTCGAGCTTCTGCAGCGCGAACGCGAGCCACGCGCGGATCTCGGCGTCGAGCTTCTCTTCGCTCGCGAGATCGACCGGCACATGCAGCAGCGAGCACGACGGCGCGAGCCACAGACGGCTGCCCAGTTGGGTCGCGAGCGGCTCGATCCAGTCGAGCGCGGCGTTCAGGTCCGTCTTCCAGATGTTGCGACCGTTGATCGCACCGACCGACAGCACGCGCTCGGCCGGCAGTTCGCGCACCAGCGCGTCGATTTCGTCACGGGCGTTGATCGCATCGATGTGCAGGCCGTCGACCGGCAGCGACGCGGCGAGCGCGAGGTTGCCCTGCAGCTGGCCGAAATACGTCGCGAGCAGCACCTTGATCCGGCGCGTTTCGAGCGCCGCGTACGCGGTCTTGAACGCTTGCTGCCATTCGGCGTCGAGCTCGGTAACGAGGATCGGTTCGTCGATCTGCACCCATTCGACGCCCTGTGCGGTCAGCGTGTCGAGCAGCGCGCCATACACCGGCAGCAGCTTCTGCAGCAGCGCGAGGCGATCCGAGTCGTCCTTCGCCTTGCCGAGCCACAGATACGTGACGGGGCCGATGATCACCGGCTTCGCCTTCACGCCCTGCGCCTTCGCTTCGGCGAGTTGCAGCAGCAGGCGCGACGGGTCGAGCGAGAAGTTCGTGTCGGCGTGGAATTCCGGGACGATGTAGTGATAGTTCGTGTCGAACCACTTCGTCATTTCCCCGGCCGCGACGCCGCCGCAGCACGCTGCGTGCGCTTCTTCCGACTGCGCCGAACGGCCGCGCGCCACGCGAAAATAGTTGTCGAGCGCATCGCCGTGGAAGCCCTGCACGCGCTTCGGCAGGTTGCCGAGCGTGAAGCTCATGTCGAGCACCTGGTCGTAGAACGCGAAGTCGCCGACCGGCGCGAGATCGAGGTCGCGCTGGTCGCTCCAGTGACGCTCGCGCAGTTGCGCGCCGAGCGCCTTCAGTTCGTCGCGCGACGATTCGCCCTTCCAGTAGCGTTCGAGGCCGAACTTGAGTTCGCGCTTGGCGCCGATGCGCGGGAAACCGAGATTGTGTGTCGTCACCATGGCGCTGCCGTCCAGAAGTAGTGAAGGTCCGGCAACCATGATAGGTATTTCAAACCATGAAATAAAATGGCATTATTTCATTTATCCATTAAAGTTGTTCATGCACATGCAGGATGAGCGATAACCATGCTGGAACGATTCCATCTCGTCGTCATTCGTGAAGTCGAGCGCCAGGGCTCGCTGACTGCGGCCGCCAACGCGCTGCACCTCACGCAATCGGCGCTCAGCCATACCGTCCGGAAAATCGAGCAGCAGCTCGGCACGCCGATCTGGGATCGCGAGGGGCGCGGCCTGCGGCTAACGCAGGGCGGGCAGTATCTGCTGAAGCTGGCGAACCGGCTGCTGCCGCAGTTCGAGCTGGCCGAGGAGCGGATGAAGCAGTACGCGAAGGGCGAGCGCGGCACGCTGCGTATCGGGATGGAGTGCCACCCGTGCTACCAGTGGCTGCTGAAGGTCGTGTCGCCGTACCTGTCGCGCTGGCCCGACGTCGACGTCGACGTGAAGCAGCGCTTCCAGTTCGGCGGGATCGGCGCGCTGTTCGGCTACGACATCGACGTGCTCGTGACGCCCGATCCGCTGAACAAGCCGGGGCTGCGCTTCGACCCCGTGTTCGACTACGAGCAGGTGCTGGTGGTCGCGGACGCACACCGTTTCGCCAACGCCGATTACGTGACGCCCGAGCAGCTGACCGACGAAATCCTGATCACCTATCCGGTCGAAACCGACCGGCTCGACATCTACAACCAGTTCTTGACGCCGGCCGGCATCGTGCCGAAGCGGCACAAGTCGATCGAGACGACCGACATCATGTTGCAGATGGTGGCGAGCGGGCGCGGCGTGGCCGCGCTGCCGAGATGGCTGGCCGACGAATACGCCGACCGGATGCCGGTCGTGCCGGTCAAGCTCGGCAAGAAGGGGATCGCGAAACAGATCTTCCTCGGCATCCGCGAGGCGGATGCGTCGATCGACTATCTGGCCGCGTTCGTCGCGCTGGCGCGCGAATCGACGTGGGGCGCGCCGCGCATGCTGCGCTAGGCGCGCCCCGTGGCAGTGCGCGTCAGGCGGCGCGCATGCCGATACGTTCGCCGCGCTCGACCCATGCGCCGAACAGCAGGCCGATCGTCGTCCACATGATCACCTGCATGCCGATCGCCGCGGCGCGGAACTTCCACAGCACGACGGCCGGGAAGGCAGCCGGCACTTCGTTGATCGACGGCAGCCCGAGCTGCACGGCCGCGATGATCACGATGAACACGAGCCCCGCGACGATCGACGCGTTCCATTGCCCGAGCTTCGCGAGCAGATGGCGGCGCACGCTGACCGAGAACACCATCGTCGCGATCGAGATCGCGATCATCAGGAAGAACAGGCCCGTGCGATAGCCGATCGTGTCGGGGTCTCCAACCGATGGCGGATTGGCCGGGTACTTGATGTTCGGCACGATCACGAGCGCGATGAACGCCGCCAGCGCGAGCCACGCGGCCAGCGGTCGTGCCGGGAGACGGCTGCCGCGACCATAAGCATATGCAAAGACCAGCGAGAACAGCCCGCCGAACGCCGCGCCATAGGTCACGACGCCCGTCAGCAGGCCGAAGCCGGCCTGCGTGTGGCGGCTCACCAGCTCGGGTTCCGGCGCGTCGCCCTTGGCGGCGTCGAGTTTTTCTTCGAAGGAGATCGCCTGATCGACTTGCGGTTCGCCGACGATTTTCGCGAAACCGAACGTGAGGAGGCCTGCGGCGATGCCTGCGAGCATCCCGCGCATGAGCAGCTTTCCGACCATCGTGAACTCCGCGTCAGTGGCAGGGGAAGCCGAGCAGATGGCGACCGTCGTGGACGAACTCGTGCACGTACATGCCCGGCACGAGCGACGTTGCGCCTTGTTCCGCGCCGACGAAATAAATCGCGAGCAGCAGGATCAGGCCGACGAACACGGCCCACGGCAACAGTTCACGGACGGGGATGGGCGCCGGTACGACCGCCGGCTTCAGCACTGCTTCGCTCATGGATGCACCTCAGGGGAATCGCGCCCCGACAAATGTTGGATGGGTACGAAGGCAGGTCTGGCTTCCGGGATCATGGATCACCGGTTACAGTGGCGCGACCGCGCCGGAATTGCACCGGCTTCCGCGTTTCGTATCGGGCGAATTGTACGCGCGAACGTTCGCGTGTTGAAGCAGCGAAAAATGGGCGAACGCGCCCGTCCCGGCTCCCCCGACAACCCACATGAACCTGCACGCCTCGCTGCGCCTGATTGCACACGCATCGACCCGGGCGATGCGCACCGGCACGTTTCCCGACGACGATCTGCTCGACGCGCACGGGCTCGCCGACGCCGCGGCGCTGCGCGACCGGTGGACGGACGTCGCCGGCTCGCTCGTGCTGTGCAGCCCGGCGCGCTGTGCGGTGCAGACCGCCGATGCGCTCGGCCTGCACGCCGACATCGACGACGCGCTGCGCGACATCGATTACCGAAACTGGCGCGGCAAGCGGCTGCACGACCTCGCGCGCGACCAGCCTGACGAGCTGGGCGCGTGGATCGGCGATCCGTTGGCGTCGCCGCACGGCGGCGAATCGTTCGATGCAGCCATGCGCCGCGTCGGCACATGGTTGAACGCGCTGCAACACGGCCGAGACATCGTCGCCATCACGCATGCGCCGATCGTGCGTGCGGCCGTCGCGCATGCGCTGCGGATGGATTCCGGCGCGGCAACCCGCATCGACGTGGCGCCGCTATCGTGCACGACATTCGCTGCGTCGCCGCACGGCTGGATGTTGATCGCGGACGGCGATCGGCGCGACACTGGCGCCTAGCCTCCTGCCGTGTTGCGTTCGCGAAATGGACCACGACGCCAGCCGACGTGTTGTGTCGTATCGCAATCGCATGGCGATGTTCAGCTTACGTCGCCGCAAGCCCCACCGTTCGCCATCCCTTACTGTCATCAAACTGACTGCTAGCCGAAGCTAGGATCGGTCGCGGTTCCCTTACGAGATACCGTCATGAATCAACCTGCTTCGTCTACCCCGAACAGTCCGGGTTCCGTCGAGCGCACCAGGCAGCTCGGCTATGCCGTCTTCCTGCTGGTGCTCGCGATTGGTGCGGTCTATATCGCCACGCACCTGATCGACGATCTGTCGCCGATGCGTGAAGGATCGCTGTTCCCGTACCTGATGCTCGGCGCTGCACTGCTGATCGCGCTCGGCTTCGAATTCGTCAACGGTTTCCACGACACCGCGAACGCGGTCGCGACCGTGATCTATACGCACTCGCTGACACCAAACGTCGCGGTGATCTGGTCGGGCCTATGGAACTTCCTCGGCGTGATGATCTCGAGCGGTGCCGTCGCGTTCGGCATCCTGCAACTGCTGCCGGTCGAGCTGATCCTGCAGGTCGGCAGCGGCGCGGGCTTCGCGATGGTGTTCGCGCTGCTGATCGCCGCGATCGTGTGGAACCTCGCGACCTGGTACTTCGGGTTGCCGTCGTCGAGCTCGCATACGCTGATCGGGTCGATCATCGGCGTCGGGCTGATGAACCAGCTGATGCACGGGCCGTCCGGCACGAGCGGCGTCGACTGGGGCCAGGCGCTCGGTGTCGGCAAGTCGCTGCTGCTCTCGCCGATCGTCGGCTTCCTCTGTGCAGCGCTGCTGCTGCTCGTGCTGAAAGCCCTCGTGCGGATTCCGGAGCTGTACAAGGAGCCGCCGAAGGATCAGCCGCCGCCGTTCTGGATTCGCTGCCTGCTGATCCTGACCTGCACGGGCGTGTCGTTCGCGCACGGTTCGAACGACGGGCAGAAAGGGATGGGCCTCATCATGCTGATCCTGATCGGCACGGTGCCGACCGCCTATGCGCTGAACAAGGCCGTCACGCCGGCCGAGACGCAGACGTTCGTCGCGGTCGCGAACCAGGCAGCCGCGACGTTCGGGAAGTACACGAACGGCGTCGCACCGTCCGCGAATCCGCGAGCCGACGTCGAGCTCTACGTACAGCATCGCGAGCTGACGCCGGCCGTGATCCCCGCCGTTCAGCAATTGTCCACGTCGCTCGCGACCGCGGTCGGCGCGTCGGGCTCGATGGCGGCCGTGCCGCAACGCGACATCGACAACGTGCGCAACACGATGTATCTGGTGTCCGAAGCAATCCGCCTGATCGAGAAATCCGGGCAACCCGCGTTCGCCCCCGACGACAAGCTCGCGATCGACAACTATCGCAAGCAGCTCGACCACGCGACCAAGTTCATTCCGACGTGGGTGAAGGTTGCGGTCGCGATCGCACTGGGCCTCGGCACGATGGTCGGCTGGAAGCGGATCGTCGTGACCGTCGGCGAGAAAATCGGCAAGCAGCATCTGACGTACGGACAGGGCGCGTCGGCCGAACTCGTCGCGATGCTCACGATCGGTGCGGCCGACGTGTACGGATTGCCCGTGTCGACGACCCATGTGCTGTCGTCGGGCGTCGCGGGCACGATGGCGGCGAACGGCTCCGGGCTGCAATGGGGCACCGTGCGCAGCCTCGTGCTGGCGTGGGTGCTGACGCTGCCGGCGTCGATCGTGCTTGCCGGCGGGCTCTACTGGTTGTTCCGGTCGGTGGCCTGAACGAGCGGCGACGGCGGCCGGCGAAAGCCGGTCGCCTCACCTCGCTTCGTGCAGATTCGACCCTCGCTTTTCCGCTGACGCGCGCCCGGCTCCCTGGCTCCACTGAACCGCGCTTCGCATCGGCCGGTGTCGCACCACCTGGCTTCTTCGCGCGACACGCGCGCCCCTCTTCGAATTGAAGCGCAAGATCTGGAGCGCATTGGCATACGTGCGACATTAGACTGGGGCCATCGACTCTCATCGTGGATCCCATCATGCGCGCAACGCCACCGGACACCGCTTCGCTGCCTCTATTCATGCCGCCTGCCGCGCAGCGAAGCCAGTCGGTGCCTCGTACCGATCCGCAGCCCGCGGTCGAATCCGACGACATCGCACAACGCACGAACGCGCTTGACTGGGCAGCCGTCGCTGCCGAACTGGATCGCCACGGATGCGCGCGCGTGCCGGGCCTGCTGTCCGCGCACGAATGCGATGCGCTCGCGTCGCGCTATCCGGATGACGGGCTCTACCGATCGCGCGTCGTCATGGCGCGGCACGGCTTCGGGCGCGGCGAATACAAGTATTTCGCCTATCCGCTGCCTCCGCTCATTGCCGAGTTGCGTGCGACGATCTACCCGCATCTCGCGCCGATCGCGAATCGCTGGAACCAGGCGCTCGGCATCGACGCCCGGTATCCCGACGACCATGCGAGCTTCCTCGATCGTTGCCACGCAGCGGGACAGACACGGCCGACCCCGCTGATCCTGCAATACGGCCCGGACGACTATAACTGCCTCCATCAGGATCTCTACGGCGAGCACGTGTTCCCGCTCCAGGTCGCCATCCTGCTGTCGGCGCCGGGGCGCGATTTCACGGGCGGGGAGTTCGTCCTGACGGAACAGCGGCCGCGCATGCAGTCGCGTGCGGAAGTGGTGCCGCTGACACAAGGCGACGCGGTGATTTTCGCGGTCCACGGCAGACCGGTGCAGGGTACGCGCGGCGTTTACCGCGTCAACCTGCGTCACGGCGTGAGCCGCATCCGGGCCGGTCATCGTCATACGGTCGGCATCATCTTTCACGACGCGCAGTGACGTCTATCGCCACGCACGGGGAGAGGCGATGCGGTTCGGCGGTTCGGCGGTTCGGCGGTTCGGCGGTTCGGCGGTTCGGCGGTTCGGCGGTTCGGCGGTTCGGCGGTTCGGCGGCAGATTAGCGCATAAAATGCACGGACGTTCCCGCATCACACTACCATCGTCGCGAAAGTCGCGTATCGCGCCGAGTCGCGCCTCGCCCATAGGTGCGCGAGCGGAAACGAAAACCCGCACCGACCGCCGCGCAAACGTGAGCGACGGGCCGGCTTACCCGCGCGCCATGCCCGCTCGCAGCCGATCGCCCGCATTGGCCGCCAGCCGTGCATATCCCGGTAACGTGAGTAACGCGAGTACGCCCGCGGCGACGAACGCCCAGCGGAAATCGTCGAGCACGTAGTGAACGCCCGTCGCATCGCCGCGCGCCAGCGCTGCCACCCGCAGCGACAACGCGCCGAACGCGATGCCCATCCCGATCGTCATCTGCTGCGCAGCGCTCCACAGCGTACTGGCGGCACTCGTCTGCTGGGCCGGGATATCCGCATAGGCCAACGTCGCAAGCGTCGTGAACTGCATCGACCGCGTCAGTCCGTACACGAACACGACAAGCAGCGTGATCGCCAGCGGCGTCGACGCGGTCAGCCACCCGCACGCAATCGTGAAGAAGCCGACGATCGTTACGTCGACGAGCGCGACGCGCCGGAAGCCGAAACGGTCGAGTATCCACGACGTGCCTGCCTTCATGCCGAGGTTGCCAAGCGCACTGGCGAGCAGCAGCAGGCCGGACTGGAACGGCGACAGCCCGAAGCCGATCTGGAACAACAGCGGCAGCAGGTACGGCACGGCATTGATCGCCATGCGCGTGACCGAGCCGGTGATCACCGTGACCGAGAACGTCGGCACCTTCAGCGTCGTGAAGTCGAGCAGCGGATGCTCGCACCGTCGCGCATGCAGCCAGGCGGCGATGCCGAACAGCACGCTCGCGCCCACGAGCAGGCCCGCGCGGGCAAACTGCGCATCCTGCTGGCCGGCCGTTTCGGTGCCGATCAACAGGCACGTCAACGCACCGCCCGCGAGCACGAAGCCGACCCAGTCGAGCGGCCGTTGCTCGTCGGCGCGCGTGTTGCGGACGATCAGCCACGTGCAGACCAGCGCCGCGATGCCGAACGGCACGTTCAGCAGGAAGATCCATCGCCACGATGCATAGGTCGTGATGAAACCGCCGATCGGTGGCCCGACGACTGGCGCAACGATGCCGGGCCACGTGATCGTCGCGATCGCGCGCATCAGCTTCGCCTTCTCCGTGCTGCGCACGACGATCATTCGCCCGACCGGCACCATCATCGCCCCGCCGACGCCCTGCAGCAGCCGCGCAGCCGTGAACGCCACGACGCCATTGGACAGCCCGCACAGTACGGACGCACCGGTAAAGATCACGATCGCGCTCCCGAACACCGTGCGCGAACCGTATCGGTCCGCGATCCAGCCGCTGATCGGGATGAACACCGCGAGCGCGAGCATGTAGGCCGTCATCCCGAGGCTCAGTGCGTTCGGCCCGACGCCGAACGAGTTCGCCATCTGCGGCAGCGCAGTCGCGATCACGGTCGTGTCGAGGTACTCCATGAAGAAGGTCGCCGCGACGAGATACGGCAAGAAGTCGGTCGTCCTATCACTATGGGCAGAGCGGGCAGTCATGAACGATGCGGGAGACGGAATACGGAGGACACCGACTGCCAGCGGGTACCTGGAAGCACCGGGAATCGGGACGAATGGCGATATTACCCCGAAGGGCTTGCACCCCGCTCTGCTGAGCATGTCGCGCGGATGGACTTTATGCGCATAGATTTCTTTGACGAATTCAGATTGCGTTCGCCGAATGACGCCTATGATCAGGCCGACGCAACGCGCCGAAGGATGAAGGGCTCAGGAAATCTTTCGCTAAATCGAGTCATTCATCGAGCATTTCCGACGAACGTCGCGCATCGTCGCCCATTACAAACTCGCGCGTAGAAGGAACGATATTAGCTGGGCGCCAACTGGAGGGGGATTGATGTGATGTGCAGCGGAACGCACTGGGTGATTTCAGGTGCGCAGCGTGAGGATCGCTCGAGAACGGCTGGTGCCAGGATCGACTCATCCGGCGCCTAGTTCCCGCCAGGCTGCCCTCCCGGCCCCATGCACATTTCCGTCGCGCCAATGCAAAAACCCCCGCCTTTCGGGCGGGGGTTTCTGGCTTAGGGAGCCTGACGATTACCTACTTTCACACGGGAATCCGCACTATCATCGGCGTAGAGTCGTTTCACGGTC